>JAFECZ010000176.1 GCA_018241905.1 Pseudomonadota bacterium | reverse complement strand
AGCAGTTGGCCGTCCAGGTCGACCTGCTTGCCGTTGCTCTCCATTTCCAGCTGCTGCAGGTAGGCGGGCAGGCGCCTCATGGCACTGTGATAGGGCGCGATGCTCCGGCTGGTGAAGCGGTGGAAATTGCGATACCACACATCGAGCAGGCCCAGGCGCACAGGCAGGTTCTGCTCCAGCGGGCTGCTGCGAAAATGCTCGTCCATGGCATGCGCGCCGGCCAGGAAGGCACGGAAACCCTCGGCGCCGATGGCCAGCGCAATGGGCAGGCCGATGGCCGACCACATGGAATAGCGCCCACCCACCCAGTCCCAGAAGCCGAAGGTGGTGCTGATGCCGAATTCGCGCGCGGCGTCCACGTTGGTGGTAAGGGCGGCGAAGTGGCCGGCGATGTCGGTGCCGCCGGACTGCTCGAACCAGCGCTTGGCCGAGCGCGCATTGGCCATGGTCTCGGCGGTGGTGAAGGTCTTGGAGGCGATCAGGAACAGCGTGTGCTCGGGCGCCAGGCCCTTGAGCACGCCGTCCAGTTCGTGGCCGTCGACGTTCGAGACGAAATGGAAGTGCTTGCCCGGCGCCACGAACTCGTCGAGCGCCAGCACCGCCATCTGCGGCCCCAGGTCTGAGCCGCCGATGCCGATGTTGACCACGTCGGTGATGGTGTGGTCGCTGCGAACGCGCTCGGCGTAGGCGAGCATGGCGTCCAGCGTCTGGTGCACCTGCGCCAGCTCCGCGGCGGGCCCCGGCTTGCCCTTGGGGGTGCGCAGCAGGTAGTGCATGACCGCGCGATCTTCCGTGGCGTTGATGCGCTCGCCGGCAAACATCGCGGCAATGCGCGCCTGCAGGCCGCATTGGCGGGCCAGGGTGAACAGAAGCTCTTCGGCCTTGGCGTCGACCAGGTTCTTCGACAGATCGGCAAAGACCTGCGGCGCGCTCTGGCTGAAGCGCTCGAAGCGCCTTGAATCGGCATCGAAGGCCTGGCGCAGGTCGAAGCGTGCAGCGCTCGCTTCGAAGTGCTGGCCCAGCTCCTTCCAGGCAGGGGTGCGATCGCAGCGTACGGTCATGGGCGAGCCTCGGTCATCAGTTTCTCCAGCTTGATGGCGTCGGCGGCAAAGGCGCGGATGCCTTCGGCCAGCTTCTCGGTGGCCATCGCGTCTTCGTTGAGCGCGAAGCGGAAGCTCGCCTCGTCGTAGCTCACCTTCGCAATGTCGCGCGCCTTGGCCGCCTGCGGGTCGAGCTGGCGCGACAGCGGCGCATCGCTGTCGGGGCGGCCCGACATGTCGGCCAGCAGCTCGGGGCTGATGGTGAGCAGGTCGCAACCGGCCAGCGCCGCGATCTGCCCGATGTTGCGAAAGCTCGCGCCCATGACTTCGGTGGCGACGCCGTGGTGCTTGTAGTAGTCGAAGATCTGGCGCACCGACTTCACGCCGGGATCGTTGACGCCGGCATTGGCCGCTTCGTTCCAGCCGGCACCGGCCGCCTTCTTGTACCAGTCGTAGATGCGGCCCACAAAGGGTGAGATGAGCTTGACGCCCGCCGCGCCGCAAGCCACCGCCTGGGCAAACGAGAACAGCAGCGTGAGGTTGGTGTGGATGCCCTTGCCCTCGAGCACGCGGGCCGCCTCGATACCCTCCCAGGTGGAGGCCACCTTGATGAGCAGGCGCTTTTGCGTGTCGATGCCTTCGGCGCGGTACAGCGCCACGATGCGCTCGGCGCGCGCCACGGTGGCGGCAGCGTCGAAGCTCAGCCGCGCATCCACCTCGGTCGAGACGCGGCCCGGAATGATGGAAAGAATCTCGCAGCCGAAGCGCACCAGCAGGCGGTCGATGACTTCATCGAGCGGTTCGCCCCGGTGTTTTGCCAGTACCTCGTCCAGCAGCGGGCGGTATTCGCTTTTTTGCACCGCCTTGAGGATCAGCGACGGATTGGTGGTCGCATCTTGCGGCTTGAAGGCATCGAGTTGACGGAAGTCGCCGGTATCGGCAACGACGGTGGTCCATTGGCGCAGGGCTTCGAGCTGGTTCATGAGGCCATTATCCCGCCGCAAAACTACAAAACATGTGCTCTGCGTCCGACGGCCGATACTGGCTTGCGCCCTTAGCTTGGAAGGACCCTGAAAACGCTGGGAGTCCAGACATGCGAAATGCTCTTTCACCTGCCGCCATGCAGGCGCCTGTCCAGGCCGCGCCTTCCGTGGGCACGCTGGCGGCCGCCTTCGCGCTCGGCGGCGTGCTGACGCTGCTGACGATCCGCCGTGCCCGCACCCTGCGCGCCGCTGCCGCGCCCGCCGGCCCCGCCGACGGCGCACCATTGATGCGCGCGCCGCTGCAGGTCGTGGCAGCTTGAGACGCCGGTAGACCTGCGGCGCTACGCCGGCCTGTGGCACGAGCAGGCCCGCCTGCCCAACCGCTTCGAAAAATCTTGCGGCGGGCCGGTGACGGCGCTCTACACCCTGCTGCCCACCGGAGAGCTGCAGGTGCGCAACCGCTGCGTGCGCGACGATGGGCGCATCGAGCAAGGAACGGGCATTGCGCAGGCCGTGCGCGTTGCGGGCCTGCCCGGTGCGGGCCGGCTGAGGGTGCGCTTTCTGCCTGCGTGGCTGAGCTGGCTGCCCAACGCCTGGGGCGACTACTGGATCCTGAAGCTGGACCGCGACTACCGCGTGGCCCTGGTGGGCACGCCAAACCGGCAATACCTCTGGCTCCTGTCGCGCGCACCGCAGCTGGACGAAGCCACCATCAGCACGGAACTCGAATACGCGCGCACCCTCGGCTTCGACGTGGACCGGATGGTGCGCAGCGAGCATTGAGCGACCTGCAGGCTTCCTAGGCCTCCTGCGCCACCACCGACACGCCATGCTCGCCCAGGCCCAGCGTGGTCCGGGCGCCGGCAGCCAGCGGCCGGGCCAGGTCGCTCGAAACCACGAACACCGGGCCCAATGCCGTCTCGAAGCTGTATTCATAGAAGCTGCCCAGGTAGGCCACCTTGCGCAGCGTGGCCTCCACCCCCCCGGCGGCGCCAATGCGCCAGGCCTCGGGCCGCACCGCCACCTTGACCATGCCCGTGGGCACCGCATGGCGCGGGGTGAGCGTGAGCGGACCGAGCGACACCTGGCCGTCGGATTGCGCCATGGCCGGAAAGACCATGGCCTCGCCCATGAAGCCGGCCACGAACTCGCTTTGCGGCCGGCCGTACAGGTCTTGCGGCGCGCCGCGCTGGGCGATCACGCCGTGGTCCATCACGATGATCTGGTCGCTCACGGCCAGCGCCTCGCTCTGGTCGTGGGTGACATAGGCCACCGTGAGCTTCAGGCGCTGCTGGATGGCGCGGATTTCCTCGCGCATCTCGCGGCGCAGGCGCGCGTCGAGGTTGGACAGCGGCTCGTCGAAGAGCAGCACCGCCGGCTCCAGCACCAGCGCGCGCGCCAGCGCCACGCGCTGCTGCTGGCCGCCCGAGAGCTCGCTGGGCAGGCGCTCGTCGAAGCCCACCAGCCCCACGCCCTTGAGCGCGCCGCGCGCACGCGCCTGCGCATCGGCCTTCTTCACGCCGCTCATGCGCAGGCCATAGGCCACGTTCTCGATGACGTTCATGTGCGGAAACAGCGCATAGCTCTGGAACATCATCGACACGTTGCGCTCGGCCGGGCCCAGCGTGGTGACGTCGCGCCCGCCCATGAAGATGGCGCCGGAGGTGGGCGACTCCAGCCCGGCGATCATGCGCAGGGTCGTGGTCTTGCCGCAGCCCGAAGGGCCGAGGATGGTGGTGAGCGTGCCCTGCGGCACCTCGAAGCTGATGCCCTTGACCGCCAGCGGCGCGCTCGCGTCGGTGCCGTAGCGCTTGGTGACGTTGCGAAATTCGATGCCGTTCATGCCAGCCGCTCCATCTTGTGATGCCCCTGGTGCGCAGGCGCCTTGCGCCGGCCCAGCTTGCGCTCGCCCACCAGCAACTGGATGAGCGCAATGGCGGCCGACATGAGCACGATGAGCACCGTGCAGTAGGCCAGTGCCACGCCGTAGTCGCCGTTGCCCACGCGGCCGATGATGTAGGTGGTGGCCAGCTCGTTCTCGGCCGTCACCAGGAAGATCACCGCGCTGACCGTGGTCATGGCCCGCACGAAGCTGTAGACCAGCGCCGCCACCAGCGCCGGCTTGAGCAGCGGCAGCACCACCCTGAACAGCGTCTGCGCAGTGGAGGCGCGCAGCATCAGCGAGGCCTCGTCCAGCGAGCGGTCCAGCTGCTTGAAGGCGGCGGTGCCTGCCCGCACGCCCACCGGCAGGTTGCGGAACATGAAGCACAGCACGATGATGAGCCCGGTGCCCGTGAGCTCCAGCGGCGGCACGTTGAAGGCCAGGATATAGCTCACGCCCAGCACCGTGCCAGGTATGGCAAAGGCCAGCAGCGCGGCAAATTCAAAGGCGCCCTGCCCCTTGAACTCGTTGCGCGCCAGCAGCCAGGCAATGAGCAGCCCGATGGCCGCCGTGATGGGTGCCGAAATGCCGGCCAGCTTGAGCGTGGTCCACAGCGAGTTCCACGCGGTGCCCGCCCATACGATGCCGAACTGCCCCCACTCCAGCGAGAAGGCCGTCTTGAAGTGGTTCAGCGTCAGGGTGTAGTCGCGGCCCCAGGTCTGCACGAAGCCGCCGGCAAAGGCGAACAGGTAGACCACCACCGTGAACACGATCCAGGGCAGCGCAATGGCGTAGGTGGTGCGGCGCACGCCGTCGGGCAGCGGCATCGGAATGCCGGCGTCACCCTTGCCGCTCACGGTGGTGAAGTTGCGCTTGCCCAGCACGCGGCGCTGCAGCGCGAACACGGCCAGCGCGAACAGCGTGAGCACCCAGGCCAGCGAGGCGGCACGCCCCTGGTCGTACTGCGCACCCACGATGGCAAAGAAGATGTCGGTGGACAGCACCGAGTACTGCCCGCCCACAACCACCGGATTGCCGAAGTCGGCAATGCTCTCGATGAAGCCCACCAGGAAGGCATTGGCCAGCCCCGGCTTGAGCAGCGGCAGCGTGACGGTGAAGAAGGTGCGGCGACGGTCCGCGCGCAGCATTTGCGCGGCCTCTTCCAGGCTGGGCGCAATGCCCTGCACCACGCCGCGCATGATCATGAAGGCGATGGGTGTAAAGGCGAAAAGCTGCGCCGTGAGAATGCCCGGCAGGCCGTAGAACCAGCGCGTGGCCGGCACGCCGAACCACGCCTCCAGCGCCTGGTTCACCACACCCGCGCGCCCAAAGAGCAGGATCAGGCCCAGGCCCACGACAAAGGGCGGCGTGATGATGGGCAGCAAGGCGATCACCCGCAGCGGCCCTTGCCAGCGCTTGCTGCCGCGCTCGGCCATCAACGCCATGAGCGTGCCCAGCAAGGTGGTTCCGGCGGCCGTGAGCAGGGCCAGCAGCAGGGTGTTCCACGCCACGCCGCAACTGGCGCCGCCGCCCAGGCAGCCCAGGCCCCAGATGCGCGCGGTGAAAAGGCGCTCGCCAAAAGCCTGTACGGACCATTGGCCGTCTTCGTTGATGAAGGCACCCGCGAGCGCCTTGCCCACCGGGTAGGCAATGAACAGCAGCATCAGCACGGCGCAGCCGACCACCGCACCGGAAACAAAGAGGTCGCCGCGGAAGAACCCCAGGCGAGCCAGGCCGAATGCCGCCAGCAGGATCAGCGCCGTGACGGCAACGAAACCACCGGCGCCGATGCCGAACTGATTGGCGGACAGCTCGCCCAACAAAGTGTTGAGCGCCCCGATGCTCCATCCGCGTGCGCCCACGGTGAAGCCGGCAATGGCCAGCCCCAGCGCGCCTACCAGCCCGCCTGCAAGCAGCCAGCGACCCTGCCCACGTCCCGGCCGCATCGACGCGCCGGCGGCGCACAGCGCCAAGCCCGCCAGGCCGAGCAGGAGCCACGGCCGGCCCTGCGTCAATGCCTGCAGCACACCGTTGGCCGCATCACCCGCAGCAAGGATCCGCGGCAGCGCCTCCCACCAGCTGGTGTCCTGGATGGCATACCAGGGCAGCACCAGGTACGCGAGAAAGCCGGCCGCGGTGCACAGCCACACTGCCGCGTTGGGTCGGCGAGTCATCAGCGCGGAATCGAGTTGACCTCTTTCTCCCACCGGGCAATGAGGCGGCGACGCTCGGCACTGGCGCCGTACTTCTTGTAGTCGTAGTTGATCATCTTGATCTTCTTGAAATCAGGCACGTTGGGATCGACCACCGTGGCCTTGTTGGACGGCAACTGGTACTGCTTGGCGGCGGCACCGAAGGCCTGCGCGCCCGGCGTCAGCGCCCACTCGTAGAATTTCTTGGCCTGCTCCAGGTTGCGCGCGCCCTTGACGATGCTCATGGAGCCGATTTCGGCGCCGGTGCCCTCGGCCGGAGTGACCGTTTCGACCGGAAAGCCCTGCATCTTTTCCTGCGGCGCGTCGTGGATGAAGCTGATGGACACCGCCGTCTCGCCCCGCGCCACCGCCTTGATGGGGCCCGTGCCCGAGCGCGTGTACTGGCTGACGTTCTTGTGCAGGCCCTTGAGGTAGTCGAAGGCCTTGTCCTCGCCCATGAGCTGCACCAGCGTGGCGATCATGGTGTAGGCGGTGCCGCTCGATGCCGGGTTGGCCACCTGGATGTCGCCCTTGTATTCGGGCTTGAGCAGGTCGGCCCAGCTCCTGGGCACCGGCAGCTTCTTCTTGGCGACCAGCTCGGTGTTGTACGCAAAGCCCAGCGGGCCGGAGTAGATGCCCACCGTGCGAAAGCCCGACTGCTCGGCCTGCTGCTGCGCCCAGGGATAGAGCTGCGTGAGCGTGGGCGACTTGTACTCCGCCGTCAGGCCCTGTTCGGCTGCCTGCAGGTGCGGGTCGCCCGTGCCGCCGAACCAGACGTCGGTCTTGGGGTTCTCCTTCTCGGCAATGAGCTGCGCCAGGGCTTCGCCGGAGCCCTTGAGCGCAAGGTTGATCTTCACGCCGGTGGTGCGTGCGTAGGTGGTGGCGATCAGGTTGCACCAGTCGGCCTGTACCGAGCAGATCACGTTGACCTGCTGGGCCGACGCTGTTGCGGAAATGAAGCTGGCAGCCAACACCACCGGCAGGAAGTTCTTGCGCATTTGTCTCTTCTCCGTTTGTAATTTGGTTACGTAGCGAAGACTACCCCGCAATGCCATTCTCCCGAGTGAGGAAAAGCCCGGGGGTAAGCCGCCCGGGTCAAGGAAGAAATTTTGAGCCAAGCTCGAGTTGAAACATAATTACATCCGTTCCGCCGACCGCCATGCTCGATCGCATCAAAGCCGCACTGCCAGGCCTGCCCCCCGCCGAACGGCGCGTGGCCAAGCTGGCGCTGGCCGACGCGCACGCCTTTGCACTGCTGCCGGTGCGCGAGCTCGCGTTGCGGGCGCGGGTCAGCACACCCACCGTGGTGCGCTTTTGCCGCAGCATGGGCTACGACGGCCTGAGCGATTTCAAGCGCAAGCTCACCGGCAGCGTGGGCAGCGGCGTGCCGCATGTGCACCGCAGCGTGCAACCCGGCGACGACACGGCCAAGGTATTCGGCAAGGTGGTCGACAACGCCGTGGCGGCCTTCCTGCGCTATCGCAACGACGCCAGCACCAGCGCGATCGACAAGGCCGCAGTGGCTCTTGCGGCGGCGCAGCGTGCAGGCCGGCGGGTGGAATTCTTCGGCGCCGGCAACTCGGGCATCGTGGCGCAGGACGCGCAGCACAAGTTCTTCCGCCTGGGCATCACGGCCATTGCGCACAGCGACGGGCACATGCAGGTCATGAGCGCCTCGATGCTGCAAAAAGGCGACTGCGCGGTGCTCATTTCCAACTCCGGGCGCACGCGCGACCTGATGAACGCCTGCGAGATCGCACGCAAGGCCGGCGCCACGACCATCACCATCACCGCCAGCGGCTCGCCGCTGGCCGCGGCCGGCCACATCCACCTGGCGGCCGACCACCCCGAGGGCTACGACCAGTACAGCCCCATGGTCTCGCGCTTGCTTCACCTGATGGTGATCGACGTGCTGTGCACCTGCGTGGCGCTGCGCATCGGCAACGACGTCCTGCAACCCATGCTGGACGAGATGAAAAAGAACCTGCAGGCCAAGCGCTATGCGTGAGGCCTGCTGCTCCATCCACAACACATACTGACCACGGACCCTGCACCCCATGAGCTTCGACCTCGTTCTCTTCGGCGGCACCGGCGACCTCGCATGGCGCAAGCTGATGCCCGCACTGTTCCAGGCCTTTCGCCACGGCAGCCTGCCCGAGGGCGGGCGCATCATCGGCGTGGCGCGCGACGACCTGTCCGACGACGCCTACCGCGAGCTGATCCAGTCGCGCTTCAAGGCCGTGGATGGCGGCAAGCGGCCCAGCGAGGAGGAGTTCAAGGAATTCGCCTCGATGCTGCACTACCTGCGCATGGACCTGTCCAAGCCGGCGGACTATGCGCGCCTTGGCAAGCTGCTCAAGGGCCGCAATGCCGACACAGTGGTGATGTACCTGGCCACGGCCCCTGCCCTGTTCACCTCGGTGGTCGAGCAGATTGCCGCGGCCGGGCTGAACACGCCGGCCACGCGCATGGTGCTCGAAAAGCCGCTGGGCCACGACCTCAAGTCGAACCGCGCCATCAACGACGCGGTGCAGAAGGTACTGAGCGAAAACCAGATCTTCCGCATCGACCACTACCTGGGCAAGCCATCGGTGCAGAACCTGTTCGCCATGCGCTTCGGCAATGCGCTGTTCGAGCCCATCTGGCGCCGCGAGCACGTGGCCAACATCCAGATCACCATCGCCGAGGACCTGGGCGTGGAAAAGCGCGGCAGCTTCTACGACCAGACCGGCGCGCTGCGCGACATGGTGCAGAACCACGCACTGCAGCTGGTTTGCGCCATCGGCATGGAGCCGCCCATCAATTCGCACGCCGACGCCATCCGCGACGAGAAGCTCAAGGTGCTGCGCTCGCTCAAGCCCTGGACGGCCGAGGAGATCGGCCTGCACGCGATCCGCGGCCAGTACGGCGCGGGCACCGCCTATGGCGAACGCGTGCCGGGCTATCGGGAAGAGCCGGGCGTGGACCCGGACAGCAAGACCGAGACCTTCGTGGCGCTGCGCACCGAAATCGCCAACTGGCGCTGGGCGGGCGTGCCCATCTACATCCGCACCGGCAAGCGGCTGGCCTCGCGCGACGCGCGCATCGAGGTCAACTTCCGCCCGGCGCCGCACGCCATCTTTCGCGTGCCCACGGGCAACGCCAACAAGCTGGTGATCAACCTCCAGCCCAAGGACGGGCTGGAGCTGCACCTGCTGGCGCAGGCACAGGACAAGCGCCAGCGCAGCAGCGGCACGCGCATGGAGTCGCAGCTCACGCCGGTGCAGCTGGACCTGGATTTCGACAAGCGCTTCGGCGGCGAGCGCGTGGGCGCCTACGAGCGCCTGCTGCTGGACGTGATCGACGGGCGCCTGAACCTCTTCGTGCGGCGCGACGAGCAGGAAGAGGCCTGGCGCTGGGTCGAGCCGCTGCTGGAGAGCTGGTCGTCGGACGGCAGTCCGCGCTCGTACGCTGCAGGCACCTGGGGCCCGAGCGCATCCAGCGCCATGATCGCCCGCGACGGCTTCGCCTGGAGCGAAGAACAGTAGCCCCCCGGCTTTTCACTCCCTTCGGTCGTGTAACTCCACCCCCCAAGGGGGAG
>JAFECZ010000175.1 GCA_018241905.1 Pseudomonadota bacterium | reverse complement strand
TGGGCGGCTTCATGGACGCCGAGGCGCTGCGCGCCATTGCCGATGGCGTGGCCATCGACCTGGACAGCACGGCATCGGCCGAAGCATCGGCCGTGGCGCTGCAGAACAAGCTGCGCGAGCTGAACGTCACCGGTGTGCCCGCCGAAGTGGCGAGCGAGTTCGACGCACGCACCGACAAGCCGCTCTTGCGCATCAGCCGCCGCCATCACGGCAACATCAAGAGCAGCGTGCTCACGCAGGACTTCGTGCACGGCGCCGACTACGCAGCCCTGGCCGAGGCCGCCAACACCTTCCGCAACCTGCTGTCCGAAGACGCCGTGGTTCGCCGCGGCGAGGGCGAGAAGGCCAAGGAAGAAAAGGTGAGCGACTTCCGCGGTGCCATGCGCTGGCTGATCGGCGAGGCCGAGCGCGCCACCGCGCGCCAGCGCTACAAGGGGCTGGGCGAGATGAACCCAGAGCAGCTGTGGGAAACCACCATGGACCCGAACGTGCGCCGCCTGCTCAAGGTGCAGATCGACGACGCCATCGAAGCCGACCGCGTGTTCACCATGCTGATGGGCGACGAAGTGGAGCCGCGCCGCGAGTTCATCGAGACGAACGCGCTGCGGGCGGCGAATATCGACGTGTGAGAAAGCAGGGGCGAGGGCGCAATGCCCTCGCTTGCGTCAGGAACGCGAGGCGCCTCGCCTGCGCGCCTCGTAGAGCCCCAGCCGCTTCGCCAGCCGTATCAGGTTGGCCCGATCCATCTGCAGCTCCCTTGCTGCGCTGGCCCAGTTGCCATGGTGGCGCTCCATGGCGTTCTTCACCATTCGATGTTCCAGTGACTGCACGGCCTCGCGCAGGCCGCGTCCCTCGGGCAGCGACGCCTGGCCGGCAACCTGGATCGCGCTTGCCTCCTGCCTGATTTCTGGTGCGCTGGCCTGGCCGGCACCAACCTCCAACGCCAGATCGGCCGCCGTCACCGTCAGGATCCGCGGTCTGGGTTGCTGCCGCCCCAACGCCTTGAGCACGCTGCGGCCAATCAGGTGGTCGAGTTCGCGCACATTCCCCGGCCAGTCGTAAGCCATCAGCGCTGCCTGCGCATCGGCATCGAGGCGGATGCTGCCCAGGCCGATGCGCGAGCGGTTCTCTTCCATGAAACGTCCTGCCAGCAGCAACACATCGCGCCCGCGTTCACGCAGCGGCGGCACCCGCAGCGGATAGACGCTCAGGCGGTGATAGATGTCTGCCCGCAGCCTGCCTGCGCGCACCTCCGCTGCCAGATCCCGGTTGGTGGCCACGATCAGGCGAACGTCGACGTGATGTTCGACGTCCGAACCGGGGCGCTGCACCTGTCCGCTTTGCAGCACGCGCAGCAGCTTGGCCTGGGCCGGCAGCGGCAGCTCGCCCACTTCGTCCAGGAACAAGGTGCCGCCGTCGGCCAGTTCGAACTTGCCTTGCCGGTCGCTCACGGCGCCGGTGAACGCGCCGCGCACGTGGCCGAACAGTTCGCTTTCCACCAGGGTGTCGGGCAGGGCAGCGCAATTGATGCTCACCATGGGGCGGTCCGCCCGTGCGGAGCGCGCGTGCAGCGCTTGCGCCACCAGTTCCTTGCCCACGCCGGTCTCGCCGGTGACGAGCACGGTGAGATCGCTTGCCGCCACCAGGTCGATCTCCTTTTGCATACGCTTGATGGCCGAGCTTTGTCCCACCAGTTCGCGTGCGGGCGTGGCAGCGGCCAGCTTGTAGGACTCGGCACGCTGGCGTTCGCTTTGCGCCAGGCTGCTCAGGCGGTTGATGCGCAGCGCAGCGCTCACCGTGGCCGCGGCCAGGCTGCCGAAGGCGTTGAGGATGTCTAGGTGCGTTTCCGAAAAACTGCCGTGCGTGAGTGAATCCAGCGTGAGCAGGCCCCAGGCCTGGCCTTCGACCTGGAGTGCGCAGCCCATGCAGTCATGCACCTCCAGTTCGCCATGCACACCTTCCACCAGGCCGTCGTATGGATCGGGCAAGTTGCTGTCGGGCGCAAATCGCCACGGACGTCCGGCTTCCAGGAGCATCTGGAACCTGGGGTGCTCCGACACCTTGAAGCGCCGGCCCAGGGTGTCACGGCTCAACCCGTCGATGGCCAACGGGACGAGGGTGTCGCCCTCGAGGCGCAACAGCGCCGTGGCATCGCAGGGAAACAGGCCGCGCAAGGCGTTCAGCAGGCGGCGATAGCGCTCGGGCTCGGCAATTTCCTGCGGCAGGTCGTCCACCAGCGGGACCAGGGTGCGCAGCCATTCGGATGTTGTCAATTGCACATGAATTCGAGTCGATTCGACCCAGTCAATGATGTTGTCAAAACGACATTTTCGACGCTAACCGATTGATCTATATAGAACATGGAATTGGCACGCCTGTTGCACTGCAATAACGTCGCAAGACCATTCATCCAAGGAAGGAACCACTGTGCTGACCGAATCGCAACGCGCCATCGTCAAGGCTACCGTCCCGCTGCTCGAAACCGGGGGAGAAGCGCTGACCACCCACTTCTACCGGATCATGCTTGGCGAGTATCCGCAGGTGCGTCCCCTTTTCAACCAGGCGCACCAGGCCAGCGGAGAGCAGCCGCGCGCGCTGGCCAACAGCGTGCTGATGTACGCCAAGAACATTGATCGCCTCGAGGGCCTGGGCAACTTGCCCGCCCAGATCATCAACAAGCACGTTTCGCTGCAAGTGCTGCCGGAACACTACCCCATCGTCGGCGCCTGCCTGCTGCGCGCGATCCGCGAGGTGCTGGGCGCTGAAATCGCCACCGACGAGGTGCTGGCGGCGTGGGGCGCCGCCTATCAACAGCTGGCCGACATCCTCATCGGGGCCGAAGAACAAGCCTATCGCGCCACCGAGGAGCAAACGGGCGGCTGGCGCGGCGCACGCTCGTTCCGCGTGGCGCGCAAGACGCCGGAAAGCAGCGAGATCACCTCCTTCTACCTGGAGCCGGTGGACGGCAAGCCCGTGGTGGCGCACCAGCCGGGCCAGTACATCGGCCTGCGCATCTCCATCGAAGGACAACAGGAACAGCGCCGCAACTATTCGCTCTCGGCCGGCGCCAACGGCCGCGACCTGCGCATCAGCGTCAAGCGCGAAGCGGACGGCCTGGTCTCGCGCCATCTGCACGACAGCATCCGCGAAGGCGATGTATTGGATGTGTTCCCGCCGGCCGGCGCGTTCACGCTGGAGCCGGGCGAAAAGCCGCTGGTGCTGATCAGCGGCGGCGTGGGCATCACACCCACCCTGGCAATGCTCGGCGAGGCGCTGAAGAAGAGCGATCGTTCGGTCCACTTCATTCACTGCGCGCGCAACAAGTCCGTACATGCCTTCCGCGACACGGTGGACGCACTGGCGGCCAAGCACCCGCAGCTGCAGCGCTTCTACTGCTACGAGCAGGCAGACGAAAGTGCCGACGGCGTCGGCCTGATCGACCAGGACCGCCTGGCCGAATGGCTGCCCGCCACGCGCGACCTGGATGCCTACTTCCTGGGCCCCAAGCCCTTCATGGCTGTCGTCAAGCGCAGCCTGAAGGCGCTGGGTGTGCCCGAAACGCAGGCTCGCTACGAGTTCTTCGGACCCGCCGCAGCCCTGAACTGAAGCGAAGGAGGGAGCGCCACCGCATCCAGTGCGATGCGGTGGCGTTTTTTTTGGATAACTCGAGCTTCTCCCCACAAATTCTGGGCAACTCTGTTAACAACTCTAGGACTACTGTGTAAGACGCGTGCAAGTCATTGATTTGTAATGACAATCATCAATCTGCTTAATTGATGAGCAGTCCGGCGCCGAGGCAAAAAATCCCCTTTAACGCCTCTGTCACACACTGTCAAAGCACAACTCTGGGGACAGTTCTGGCACAAGAACCCCCTTGTCCACAGGGCCGGCGTTGCCGCCCATCTTGTTCCCTGTACGGAAGCATTCGCGAAGCAGGGCTGCACACAGTGGTCGGGACACGCCAAGTGCTTGAAATCGCTGAAAAAAGTCGACCTTTCCACAGAAAAGCGCGACCCTTACTACTACTACTAATTTGAAATAGAAGAATAAGAAGAGATAGCAAGAACAAACGTGCGCCGTGGACAGAATTCGTCGCTTTGGAAAAGCCCAACAGCTGTATGCGCCGGACGGCGCGTCAGCGAGGGCGCTTTTCGCATACAGCTGTATGGATAGGCCCAAGATCTCTGTCAGGGGTTTGTCCTCTCGCTGCTCGCGCGTGCATCGAGATACAAACGTGTCCTCCTTCACAGCCCTGAAACGAGCTGTTGGTGGAATGGAGGGAAAAACGCGCATCGGTCTTGCTTGGACGGAGCACGGAATTCCCCGCGTCGTATCGAATGAGTGCAGATTGAAACCGTCCATGAAAACAGCCGGCTCCCCATGGCGCCACTTGTGGCTGGCATTTCCCCTGTATGTGGCCGCGGTGCAGGCCGGTGCTGCCGTCGTGACCAACCCGCCGATCCGCATGGCGCCTCAAGGCGTCGAGTACATGTGCGGCGGCAGCGGGCAGGCCGAGGCGGCCTTCATGGAGACTGTGGCGCCGAGGTGGGCAGCCAGCTTCCAGTTCGCCATGAACCAGACCGGCAGCTCGCGTGCACGGGTGACTGGCGTGAAGCTGGTGGTCACGGATGCCTACAACGGCTACCAACTACTGGATGTGATGGCGGATGCGCCGCATCTGCTGGCACGCCTGCCGCCGGGCAGCTACAGGGTCGAGGCCACGCTCGATGGAGTGACATTGATCCAGCCCATCACGGTGGTCAGGGGCATGGCCGCCAGGGCTACATTCGTCTGGCCGTCGAATCTGACTGCGCCGGAGCCGACGCAGGCTTCCCTTCACTAGCCGCAGCTCCTTTTTTTTAAGGGCGCGCTAAGGCGCTGGGCGCAGAGTTCTTTGCCGTGGCGCCAGGTGGGCCACGTTCTTCAGGAAAGGACTCGATCATGACCCGGCATCTGACGACGAAGAAGAAAAACGCGGCCTACATCGCGGCCGTGCTGTGCACCGGCGCGGTGCTGTCACTGGCAGGCATCGGGGCGCAGGCCGCCGTCTTCAACCCGCCGATTCATGTGACGCACGGCATCGAATACATGAGCGGCGGCATCGGATCGGACGAGGCGGAGCTGATGCGCGTCGTCGAGCCCCGCTGGCCGGCAGTCTTCGAGTTCGCGGTCAAGGACGGAAAGAGCGCGGACTTTGCCGCGGACGTGGTGCTCACGGTGCGCGATGCGCAGGGCAATGTGGTGCTCGACCAGATTCACTCGGCCGGCCCCTACCTGCTGGCCCGCCTCGAGCCCGGCCGCTACACCGTGGAGGCGGTGCTGGCAGGCCAGAAGATCCAGCGCGAGGTTTCCATCAAGGGACCGGGGACGTCGTCCAAGAGCGTGTTCGAGTGGCCGCAGGGCACCGACACCGCCAGAACCGCCAGCACGAATTCCTGAGCCAGGGAGCGATTTCGGACCGGCATTCGAGACGAATGACAGCTTGCGGCGCATCTTGTCACCAGCGCTGCAAGCAATTTTTGATGCACTGCAGCATACTTGTCTGAATGGCGCTTCTTCCCATCACCACCATCGTTGCACTGCTGCATGCGCTGCTCGCGCTGCGGCTGCTGCCGGCGCTCGCCGAGCGCAGCGCGGCATGGCCGGTGCTGGCAGTGGCGCTGGTGATTTCGGCAGTGAGCATGCCCTTGCCTTTCCTCGCCCGCAGGCGGCTGCGCATACCGGCCTGGCTCAAGTGGACCGGGCTGCTCAGCATGGGGTGGTTCTCCTCGCTGTTCGTCCTGAGTGTGCTGCGTGACCTGTTCCTGCTGGGGCACTGGCTGCTGAACGAGGCGGACGTGGCTGGCGCCAACGCCTGGCGCACGACCAGTGCGCTGGTGGTTCCGCTGCTGGCCACATTGATCACGCTGGTGGGTTACTTCAACGCGCGGCGCACTGCGCGGGTGCGGCGCGTCGACATTCCGATTTCCCGCCTGCCGAGCCAGCTGGAAGGCTTCACGATCGCGCAGTTGAGCGACATCCACGTCGGGCCGACGATCCGGGTGCGTTACATCGAGCGCATCGTCAATGCCGTCAACCGTCTCGGTGCGGACATGGTGGCCATCACCGGCGACCTGGTCGACGGCTCGGTGGCCGAGCTCAGTACGCACGTGGCGCCGCTGGGCAGGCTCAAGGCGCGGCACGGCACCTACGTGGTCACCGGAAACCACGAGTACTACGCCGGTGCCCACGCATGGGTCGACGAGTTGCGCCGCCTGGGCCTGAACGTCCTGATGAACGAGCACGTCGTGCTGCAGACGAAGAACGTGAGCGGCGCCCAGACGGACGAAGAAGTGCACGAGAGCGCCTTGGTGGTGGCAGGCGTCACCGACTACACCGCCGGCCACTTCGACCACAGCCATGCCAGCGACCCGGAAGGCGCCGTGCGCGATGCGCCGCCGCAGGTGCACACGCGCGTGCTGCTGGCGCACCAGCCGCGCAGTGCGATTGCCGCGGCGCAGGCCGGCTATCAGCTCCAGTTGTCGGGCCACACGCACGGCGGCCAGTTCTTCCCCTGGAACCTGTTCGTGCCCTTGCAGCAGCCGTTCACGGCAGGCCTGCATCGGCTGCACGACATGTGGGTGTACGTGAGCCGCGGAACCGGCTACTGGGGGCCGCCCAAGCGCTTTGGCGCCCCGTCCGAAATCACGTTGCTTCGCCTGGTGCAGGCCGGCTGACTGCGCAGCCGCCGGGCGCGCAGCTCGGTCAGCGCATACGCCATGCTGGCCAGCATGAGCGGCAGCAGGTAGTAGATGCCGCGATAGGCGAGCAGCGCTGCCAGCAACTGGTCGGGCGGCACCTGGAAGGACAGGAGGGCGACGAAGACGGTCTCCAGCACGCCCAGGCCGCCGGGGATGCGAACGATCAGCGTGGCCATGGCTGAAGCCAGCAGCACGGCCAGCACATGCGGATAGGCCACCCGGTGCTGCAGCAGCACCCACACCACGCAGCCGACCAGCGACCAGTTCAGGCCGGCCACGAGCAACTGCAGCAGCGCCATGCGCACGCGAGGCGGCTCGATGCGATGGCCTCGTACATCCCAGCGGCGCTCATGCGCCCAGGCACAGAAAAGCACATAGCCGGCCGCAATGGCAAGGGCCAGGCAACCCACCATGCGCAATCCGCCGCTGTCGAGCTTCCAGCCAGGCGGCAGCGCCGGCGGCCAGACCAGGAAGGCCACTCCGGTCACCAGCAGGTAGCCCGCCCAGTTGGTCAGAAGGCTGAAGCCTACGATGCGCGTGATGTCCGGGGCCTTCAGGCCCAGGCGCGAGTAAAGCCGAAAGCGAAAGCCGATGCCGCCCACCGTCGAGCCCAGGTTGAGGTTGAAGGCATAGCTGATGAAGGCAACGCTCATCACCGTGCCGGTACCCAGCCTGTGGCGCGTCAGGTGGCGGCCCAGCAGGTCGTAGGTGCTGTAGAGCGCATGGCTGCACGCGGCCACCGCTGCGGCGCTCAACACCACGCGCAGCGGCAGGTCGCGGATGGCATCGACGACTGCCGGCCAGTCGATGGTGCGGGCCTGCCGCAGCAGCAAGGCAGCTACTGCCAGCACAAAGACCAGTGCCGCGCCGCGCCGGGCCCAGGGCCACCATGCGCGCTGTGTGAGCTTCAGGGGTGGCGGTGCCGGCTCATGGCGCCTGTGTCCGCGTGGATCCATGGCGACGAAGCAGCGCCTCGGCCGGCTGCAGGCTGGGGGCATGCCGAGGCAGCCAGGCGGCCCAGCGCGGGTACCAGCGCAGGAAGTGGAAGATGAAGAAGCTGCGCACCAGCCGCCAGGCGCTCCACTCGGTGAGATCGGCCGCATCGATCTTCCTGCACGACTCGCGCATCAGGCGATCCAGTCTTCCCGCCAGGATGCGGTTGAAATTCCGGTCGCGCACGATCACGTTGGCCTCGAGGTTGAGCGAGAGACTCAAGGGGTCGAGGTTGCTCGAGCCCACCGTGCTCCACGCGTCGTCCACCAGCGCCACCTTGCCGTGCAGCGGCCGCTCGCAGTATTCGTAGATCTGCACGCCGGCATGCAGCAGGTGGTGATAGAGCATGCTGGCCGCGGTTTTCACGATGGGCATGTCGGGCTCGCCCTGGAGGATCAGGCGCACATCCACGCCGCGCTGTGCGGCATGCCGCATTTCCTTGATGAGACGATAGCCCGGGAAGAAGTAGGCGTTGGCAATGACGATGCGGTGGCGTGCGCTGCGAATGGCCTCGCGATAGTGCCGCTCGATGTCTTCCGGATGGCGCCGGTTGTCGCGCGAGACGAACACCACGTCTGCGCTGCCCCTGATCTGGCCGGGTGCGGCCAATGTCTCGTGTTCCCGCACGCGCCTGCGAAGCCAGCCGGGCTCGTGCTGGCCCAGTGCGATCTCGCGCAGGACGAAGCGGTGGATTTGCGCAACCACCGGTCCGCACACTTCCACCGCGTAGTCCTGCTTTCCCCTGGGCCCGAAGCTGCGCAGGTGGTCGTGCGAGAAATTGATGCCACCGACAAAGGCGAGCTCGCCGTCGACGACGATGATCTTCCGGTGCATGCGACGGATCATGTTCAACCGCTGGCCGAGCAGGCGAAAGCGGATGCCGGGATCGAACACGCGAAGCTTCACGCCCGCACGGGTGAGAGAGAGCACGTAGTCGTCCGACAGGTCGTGCGAGCCGAAGCCGTCGACCATGAGGTCCACGCGTACGCCGCGCTGTGCCGCATCGATCAGCGCCGCCTGCAGTGCCAGGCCCACTTCGTCCTCGAAAAGGATGAAGGTCTCGATGATCACCTCGCGCCTTGCATTGGCGATGCAATCGAAAACGCGCGGAAAGAACTCCTCGCCGTTCTCGACGAGCCTGACGTCGTTGCCGGGAACCCATTGTTCGGTCATAGGGTGATCTCCGCCACCAATGGCGCATGGTCCGACAGGTGCGACCACGGCCGGCGCGGAAGCACGATGGGCGCATGCACGCCTGCATTGCGAACGTAGATGCGGTCCAGCGGAAGTATCGGAAAGCGTGCCGGAAAGGTACGTGCCGCATATCCGTGCGCATGAACGAAAACCTCGCGCAACGACGCACCCGCTTCCAGCAGCTTGTGCGCGCGGCCGCGCCAATCGTTGAAGTCGCCTGCCACCACGAGCGGTGCATCGTCGGGGACTTCGTCGCGCACGATCAGGCACAGCAGTTCGAGCTGCTGCTCACGCTGTTCCTCGGAAAGCCCCAGATGCACGCAGATGGCATGCACCTGCATCGAACGGCCGGGCAGGCTCAGCGTGCAATGCAGGAGGCCGCGCTTTTCCATGCCGTTGAGCGACACGTCGTGGTTTCGGTACTCGACGATCGGAAACTTCGAAAGCAGCGCATTGCCGTGGTGGCCGCGCGGATAGACCGCGTTGCGCCCATAGGCGAACTGCGGCCACATGGTGTCGGCAAGAAACTCGTAGTGCGGCGCCTGCGGCCAGTTCTGGATGGTTCGCGAGTGGCGCGAGTGCGTGCCCAACACTTCCTGCAAGAAGACCACGTCGGCCCCGACCGTTCGCACTGCTTCACGCAACTCGGGAAGGATGAAGCGGCGGTTCAGGGCGGCGAAGCCCTTGTGCGTGTTGACCGTCATCACCTTCAGCGAAAGAGGCGATTGCTGCACGGCGGCGGCGGTGGAT
>JAFECZ010000174.1 GCA_018241905.1 Pseudomonadota bacterium | reverse complement strand
CGCGGGCTCGGGCTGCTCGTCGCCATAGCCGAACAACGTCTCGCGCAGCCACCACCGTCCCATGGCGAAGGCACGCTCCTGCAGGTTGGGAATGCCCAGCAGGTCGCTGAAGAGGTAGTAGCCGTCGAAGCGCATCAACGGATTGAGGTTGACCGCGAGACTGAGCACCCAGCCCGTGGTCGCAAGCGCGAAAGCCGCGTGGCGCAATCCGCCGTCCGGCAGGAAGACCCAGGCCAGCGTGGCCAGCACGGCCACCAGCAGTTCGACCACCATGCCGGCTGCGTCGATCATCACGCGCTGGCGGCGCCTGGGAAGGCGCCAGGCATCGGTCGTGTCGGTGTAGAGGATGGGCGTCATGACCACGAATGCCACACCCATCGTCGTCACGCGCGAACCCATGCGCACGGCCGTGTAGCCGTGCCCCAGCTCATGCAGCGTCTTGACCAGGGCGAGGCTGAGGGCAAAGCTGACGACGCCGGCCACGGACAGCATGTCGGGGAAGGTCGCCAGGAAAGCCTCCCACTTGCGGGACACCAGGTACAGCCCCACCAGGCCGAGCAAGGCCACGCCGCACCAGAATCCTGGATGGAACAGCGCGTCCACCGCGGGCAGCGTGCGCCGCAGGAACGCGTCCGGGCGCGCCAGCGGCACCTTGAAGAAAAGGTAGCTGTGCAGGATGTGTTCACCGAGTGAACGTTTGTGCGCCTGGGCACGCTGGCGTACCCGCTCGAAGGTGTGCTGCGGCGTCGGACGCACCAGCTCGTTCGCCTGCAGGAACTCGATGAGGCTGGCAATCTTTGCGCGATCGGGTTCGACGCCGGTGCGGCGCGCATGCGCCGCTCGCAAGCCGCCCACCGTGCCGGCAGACCACAGCGACAGCATGTCGATGACATCGCGATCGACCACGAAGAAGCGCTGCGCCACCGGGTCGTGGATGCGCCACTGGGCATTGGCTCCTCGCGCATCCGCGCCATCGGCACCGCCTGCGATCAGCCGCAGATCCTGGCGCAGCTGCGGAAGCGGCAGCATGTCGAACTGGGCGGACTCGTCGAGTTCCCCGTGCTCGCCCGGGCCAGCCCCTCGCGGTCCAAGCCCTGCGGCGTCGGTGGGGACGGCGGCGATCATGCGTTCAGATTCCCGTCCATTGGCGCACCGCGGTGATGGGGCGGCGCAGCAGGTAGTACAGCAGCGACACGGGCTCGCCGTACACGCGGGCCGTGCCTCGCAGACCCAGGCGCTCGGCCGGCGCATCCGGATTTGCCAGGCGGGCAGTCACCGTGTAACTGGCGACCCCGGCGGCATCTGCCTCGGCCTTGTAGGCGGCGCGAAGAACGTTCGCCTCGACGGGCTCCAGCGGCGATGCGTCGAGAAACACCTTGACCCGCGCGCCTTCGTGCAGGTTGACAGCATCGGCCACGGGGACCTTGATCTGGAACTCGACGTGAGCGGGGTCGGCCACACGCATGATCGCCTCGCCCACCGCCACCGGCCGCCCCGCCCAGTCGCGCGGGTCGCCATACAGGGCAACGCCGCCTTGCCGCGCCCGAATGACCGACTTGTCGAGCATGGCGCGGGCGTACTCGCGTTCGGCCACGGCCACGCTCTGCTCGGTCTGGGCAATGGCCAGTTCGCGCTTTGCGGTCGCGTCCTCGACGGAGGCCTGCTGCAGGCGCAAGGTCTTGGCGCGTGCCACTTCCAGCTTCTGGTCGGCCACTTCGAAGTCGCTGCGCAGCGATGTGTCCACCAGTTGCACGAGCGCCTCGTCGACGCGAACTTGCGCGCCGGGCGCGACAAGGATGCGCTCGACCACGCCGGCCACTGGGGCCGCGACGACAAACGGGTCCTGCGGCGTGACCTCGACCGGCGCGAGCGTGGTGAGCGGCACCCGCACGAAGACCAGCGCCGCCGCGACCGCGACGGCCGCCAAAGCCAGCTTGGACTGGTGGCGCCGCCACGCCGGCGGCGGCTTGGCCCGGCCTTCGATGGCGCTCAGTCCGTGCGCATAGGCCGCGGCCAGGCGGGCCGCAAGCTTGTGGTGGGCGTCCTCCCAAGGTGCGGAGCGCGCCAGCAGCCAACCGCCCTTGACGGGTTGGCCGGCATCGGACAGAGGCACCCACAGGAGGTGGCGCAGGGCAGCGTCGGTCGTGCAAGGGTCTTCGGGGTCGGCAAGGGCAGGCAGTTCGAAGGCCTGCATGCCACGTTCCGCCTCGCCCAGAGACCACAGGGTTCGCACGATGTTCTCGTACCAGCGGACCATCGGCGCGTCGCGGTTCACGCGGGTCAGCGCCGAGATGGCGACTGCCTTCCAGGAGCGGTCGTCGAACGGGCGCCGGCTGGCCGGCCACCATCGTGGTCGTACCGCGCTGCCCGCGCGGTGCGCTTCGAACACCACCGCCTGGCCGAAGGGCAGGAGCACCACCGGTTCGTTGGCCAGGTGATGCCACAGCGCATCACGCGTCGCGCAGCGACGCAGATCTCCCTCGATGCGGATCAGTTGTGCACTGGCGAACGCTGCAGCAGCGCTGTCGGCTGCGGCCGCCGCATGGGGGGTTGCACCGGATGCCGCGTGGGCTGCCGGGTCGGGTACCGGACCGTCGGCAATCCGTGCCAGGCCGGGGCGAAATTGTGGCCGTGTCGCGCTTGCGGTCTGGACCACGGCAGCTACCTCTTGTCGCGCACTGCGGGCATGGATGTGGACGCTGGCCTGGTCGAGGCGGGTTTCGGCCGATCGGCGGCGACCGAATCGGCGACCGCGGCGCCGTCGAGCAGCGCTCGCCCGCTCATGCCGGGCAGCACGCCAGGCGGCACCTTGTCGACGGCCGCGACGAGCTTCACGGTCTGGCTGACCGCGTCGACCGCGGCGGAGATGCGCAGCACCCTGGCTTGCAAGGTGCTGCCGGTCTCATCCACCATGAAGGCGAAGCTGGAACCCGTCTGCAGCCAGGTCAGCCACTTGGAGGGCACGATCATGTGCAGCTCCAGCGGCCCGTCGCTCACGATCTTGATCAGCTTCTCGTTCGGCGCGGGCGTTTCATCCACGCGCACCATGGTTTCCACCACGCGCCCTGCATAGGGCGCCAGAACCCGGCAGCCGATCATCCTCTGCTGGATCACATCGGCCTGCGCCACCCTCTCCTTTTCCTTGAGCCTCGCGATGTCGGCGTCGGCTCGCCCGGTGGCCTCCATGGTCAGGAGCTCGTCCTGCACCACCGCATTGCGCGACTCCACCGCGGCGCCTGCACGCGCGGCACGCAGCTCCGCGGCGAGCCTGCCGCAATCGAAGCTGACGAGTACATCGCCCTTCTTGAATCGATCCCCCTCGCGCAACGGCATCTGAACGATGCGCTCGGACAGCGACGACGACAGAACCGCGTCGCGTTCCGCGCGCAGCACGCCGCGCGCAGCGTCGGTGTCCGTGGTGGGTGGGCCCCCCCAGGCCCACCCACCGACCGACATCACCCCCCCCACTAACCAAGGCGCAATGCGCCTTCCCGGCGCAGTGCGCCCCCTTTGCGTGACAGCAAACATGATCAACCCGCGCAGTTCGACTGCGCCGGCACGACGGCGGCACAGGGGACGACTTCGCGCTTGGAAACGGCAACGGCATCCTTGCGCTTGGCCCACATCGTGCGCAGCCTGGAGGCCAGTTCGGGTACCGATTGCGTCGTGCTCATGTCCGCCTCGATCGGGTCGATGCCCAGCGAGGCGTAGACATTGGCATAGGCGTTCTGCAGGTCGGCCAACGCCAGGTCGTAGCGCACATTGGAGACCAGCGTGTTCATCTGCTCTCGGATCTGCGTCTGGCGGCTGAGCTTCTCGGCCTTGTATCCCGCCTCGATCTGCCCGCCGATGCGCGCCTGCACGTCGTTGTAGCGCTTTGCGGTCTTGAGCTCCTCGAGGCGCAGCGCGTAGCGCGCGCGGCTGACCTCGACCTGCGTTGCAACCGCAGTGGTGAGCGCCAGTTGCCGCTGGTCGAGCAACTGGCCTGCGGCCTTGACCTGCTCCTGCTCGGCCGGGAGCCTGAAGATGTTGAGCAGGTTCCAGCTGGCACGTGCGCCCCAGCCCACCCAGTTCTGGTTGAAGAGGAAGTCGTTGGTGCTGTAGTCCGCCCCGAAGAACACACGCAGGCTGGGCAGGTTGCGCAGGTAGGCTGCGGTGCTTTCCTGGTCGTTGCTGCGCAGCTGGTAGGCCACCTCGCGCAGTTCGGGTCGATTCTCGATGGCGATGCGCAGCAGCGCCCCCGAATCGTCCACGGCGGCTCCCGGAATCTCGAGAGGCTGCCATTGAACGCCTTGCGAAGGCAGCGCCACCGCGTACGGCGTGCCGGGCGCCAGGTTCATCAGCGCAGCCAACTGCTGCTTGGCCACACCGAGCTCGCGGCCCAGTGCTTGCGCATCGCGGCGGATGCTCAGGAGTTCGCGCTGGTAGCTCAGCGGACCCAGCGGCGCGGTCAGTCCGACCTTTTCCTGCCGCTCGGCCTGATCGAGTGCCGCCTGCGTGGTCTTCTCGAGCTCCTGGATGGTGCCCAGCAGCCGCTCCGCGCTGACGGCGCGCCAATAGGCCGTGCGCACGTCCTCGATGAGGCGGTTGATGACCTTGCGTTTGCGCTCGTCGGCAATGCTGACCCGGTCTGCGGCCTGCTGGGCGCGCACGTAGGAGAGGCCGAAGTCCAGCACGTCCCAGCTGATGGTCAGGTCGCTCTGCACGACGTTCTTCTCCGACGAGGTCGAAGGCTCCAGCGAGGTCTTGCCGGTCAGCAGCGACTTGCTGACGCCGCCGGAGTAGTTGTCGCGCCCCGCGTAGTCCGCCGTGGCCACGAGCTTGGGCAGCATGTCGTATCGAGAGAGGTCCAGTTCCCGCTGGCTCAACGCCAGGTTCATCAGTTCCACCCGGCCGTCGAGGTTGTACTTGATGGCACGGGCCATCGCCTCGTAAAGGTCGATCGGGCCGGTGACGGGCTCCTGGTCGGCATTGGCGCGCACCACCAGGTCAGCGGAGCGCGCCTGGTTCTCCTGCGCATCGAATGGCTTGGGCTGGACGGCGCACCCCGCAAGCAATACCACCAGAAGCGTCACTTGCGCAATGTGCGTTCGGCGCGAGCCTCCCCCCTTGCAATCCGCCCATGCGGCAGTTCGTGCTTTTTTCATACTCCTCCTTTGGATGAGAAATCGAAGACGCCACGCACTGGCGCCTGTCTCGAAGCAATCCAAATCCAACCCCGTGAGTGGTCTGTCGGAAATTCGCAGACCGTATTTTTTTCAACTGTTTTCGCAATGTTTTCGCAACGATAGAACCGGGAAACGAATTTCCCAAACATCGATTGTGTGACGTTATGTAACCAATGTTGTTCCAAATGTCATTGAACTGCAAAAAACCCCTCTGTAGTCATGCATTTTTGGTAACTTACATATTTTCACAATTATTCGCATATCAGCTATTTTCAATGGGAAAACAACGTGAATCTCAACAGCTTCAATATCCCATAAACGAAAACCACCAACCAACTCAAGAAATTAAAGCATCCTAAAAACGAAAAGCAACTTTGGATAATTGGAATTTCACGCAATTGCGCGCACCGCCGAGCTAAAACCAAAGAGGTACATGCCAATACCCTTCAGGCAACTGCGCATCTGCGCAACTTGAGAAAAAGACCCTGGCCCGCGCGCAAGTTTCTGCAACAGGGGTTGACGCGCGAATTGGGGCATGGGAGCTTCCAACCAAAAGGGATTGGCCCGGATTTGTCCGGCCTGATGGAGAGAAGATGGAACGGCTACGCAAGATGTGCCTGGTGTTGGCAGTAGTGGGCGCCACTTGCACCACGGTGCAGGCGGCCGATCTTTCACTGCAGGGGAATCGCCTGATCGTCTCGGGCATGCTCGACGGCAGCATGGTGCAGGCCTTTCTGGAGCTGGTGCGCCGCGCCAACGTGCAAACAGTGGTCTTCGAGGATTCGCTGGGCGGCTCGGCGGAGGTGGCCGGCCTGTACGCCGCGGCAATCCGCGACACCGGCGTGAACACCGAAGTCATCGGCCAGTGCCATGCCGCCTGCGCCTACGCCTTCCTGGCCGGCAAGGCCCATCGCTTTGGCGAGGGCGAGCAGGTCAACGCTCTTCTCATTCCGGTGGGCACCCGGCCCAAGCCAAGCGAGTTGGCGTCGCGCTGGCGCGGCAAGGAGGCGCAGAAGACACTGGCCGAATTCGTCCTGCCGCCCGAGGCGCCGCAGGACGGCGACCTGGCGGACGCGGCACTCAAGGAGAGGTGGCGTCCCGAGCACGGCGTGCTTTTTCTGGCCCAGCCGACGCTCTTCGGCCGCATCTACAACACCTACTACTGCGACGGCACGCAGGGCCGCGATTTCACGCGCTGCGAACTGCTGCCCGACGCCGACCCGCGCAAGCTCGGCGTGATCAGCGACGACTGACGCCCGCTGCGCTCAGCGCAGATGCCCGGTCCAGCCCGCCACCAGCGGAAAGCTGAAGAAGGCTGCAACGGTGGTCCAGAGAATGATGCGTGCGATGCGTCCGTTGTCGGCGCCGAAGCGCTCGGCCAGCATCGAGACGTTGCTGGCGCTTGGCAAGGCAGCCATCAGCACGAGCGTCACGCAGGCGCCCAGGCCGAGCGGCATCCCCATGGCCCGCACAGCCAGGGCCGTGGCCAGCACCAGCAGCGGATGAACCACCAGTTTCACCAGCACCACGGGCAGCACATCGCCCAGCGGCGCCCGGCCGCGCGCTTGGCCCGCCAGCATGGCAGAGCGCGCCAGCACGGCACCGATGGTGAACAGCGCCACCGGCGAGGCGGCGTCGCCCAGCATGGCAACGGTTTTCTCGACGGGCCCGGGCAGCTTGTAGCTGGCCGCCGAGGCCAGCGTGCCCATCAGGATCGCCCAGGGCATGGGATTGCGAAGCACGCCGCCCAAGGCCTTGCGCATGGCTTGCGCCGCACCGTGCGTGCCCGCAGCGTCCAGCCGCGACAAGGCGATGCACAGCGACGTCGTGAGCACCATGTCGAAGGTCATGCTGATGATCACGGGCCCCACCGCTTGCGCGCCGAGGATGGCCGTCAGCAACGGCACGCCCATGAAGCCCGTGTTGGGAAAGGCGGCCACCAGGGCGCCAAAGGACGCGTCGTTCCAACCGATGCGCTCGTTGCGGCTGAACGCCACCACTGCCGCCACCGTGACCAGCGCGCACGCGCCCCAGACCAGCGCCACGCTCCCATCCAGCAATTGCGCGATCGGCGTGTTGGCGCCGAAGCGATACAGCATGCACGGCAGTGCAAAGTACAGAACGAAGGCGTTGAGCCCCGGAATCGCCTCCAGCGGCAGGACCCGGATCCGGGCGGCCACGTAGCCGGCGGCCACCAGGGCGAAGAAGGGGATGGTGACGAGGAAGATTTGAAGCACGAGGTTGCAGATTGTCGCCGCCTGCTCCTTACAACGCCTATCGCCCGGCTTCGTGATGCGAAAAGCGCCCCCCGTATCATTGGCCGGCCCCTCTCCCCGCCCCGCGCGACCCCGCTTTCCCCCCCATGTCCGGTCTCAATCTCGCCCAACAGGAAGCTGTCAACTACATGCACGGACCCTGCCTCGTGCTGGCCGGTGCCGGCTCGGGCAAGACGCGGGTGATCACGATGAAGATCGCGCGCCTGATCCAGGCCGGGCTGGAGCCGCAGCGCATTGCCGCCATCACCTTCACCAACAAGGCGGCGGCGGAAATGCGCGAGCGCGCCAAGGGACTGATCGGCAAGGACGCGCGCAAGGTGGTGGTGTGCACCTTCCACGCGCTTGGCGTGCGCATGATGCGGGAAGACGGCGCTGTGCTGGGCCTCAAGCCCCAGTTCAGCATCCTCGATGCGGACGACGTGACCAAGATCCTGAAGGATGCCGGCGGCACCACCGACGCGGCCACGGCCCGCATCTGGCAGTGGACGATCAGCAAGTGGAAGAACATGGGCCTGAACTCGGCCCAGGCCGAGGCGCAGGCCGCGGACGACAACGAGCGGATCATCGCGCGCATCATGGGCCGCTACGAAGAGCGGCTGACTGCCTACCAGAGCGTGGACTTCGACGACCTGATCGGCATGCCGCTCAAGCTCCTGAAGGACCACGAGCAGGTGCGCGCCAAGTGGCAGGCCGCGCTGGGCCACGTGCTGGTGGACGAATACCAGGACACCAACGCCACCCAGTACGAGGTACTCAAGGCCCTGGTGGGCGAGCGCGGCCGCTTCACGGCCGTGGGCGACGACGACCAGTCCATCTACGGCTGGCGCGGCGCAACGCTGGACAACCTGCGCAAGCTGCCGGTGGACTTTCCCAGCCTCAAGGTGGTCAAGCTCGAGCAGAACTACCGCTCCACCAGCGCCATCCTGCGCGCGGCCAACAACGTCATCGGCCCCAACCCCAAGCTCTTTCCGAAGACGCTGTTCTCCGAACTGGGCGAAGGCGAGCCGGTGCGCGTGGTCGACTGCGACAACGAGCAGCACGAGGCCGAGCGCGCCGTGGCCCGCATCAAGAGCCTGCGCGAGAACAGCACGCACAAGGAGTTTCGCGATTTCGCGCTGCTCTACCGCGCCAACCACCAGGCCCGCGTGTTCGAGCAGGCGCTGCGCAAGGCGCAGATTCCCTACAAGGTGTCGGGCGGCCAGAGCTTCTTCGACAAGGCCGAGATCAAGGACTTGTGCGGCTGGTTTCGCCTGTGGGTCAACAACGACGACGACCCGGCCTTCCTGCGCGCCGTGACCACGCCCAAGCGCGGCATCGGCCACACCACGCTGCAAAGCCTTGGCATGTTTGCCAGCCAGTACAAGCTGAGCCTGTTCGAGGCGCTGTTCAGCTCGTCGCTGCCCAGCGTGATGAGCAAACGCGCGCTGGACGGCCTGCACGAGTTCGGCCGCTACATCAACGACCTGGAGTACCGCGCCCGCCACACCCTGGGCGCGGAGGATGCGCGAGCCTTCCTCAACACCTGGCTCAAGGAAATCGAATACGAGAAACACCTGTACGACGGCGAGGACAGCGAGCAGGCCGCGGCCAGTCGCTGGACCAATGTGATGGAGTTCTGCGACTGGATGGCCCAGCGCTGCGGCGGCCAGATCGACGATGCATCTGGCGCCAACATGGGCGACGGCGAGCGCAAGAGCCTCATGGAAGTGGCGCAGACCATCTCGCTGCTCTCGACCATCAGCGAGCGCGAGCAGGAACAGAACGTGGTCACGCTCTCGACCCTGCACGCCTCCAAGGGTCTGGAGTGGCCGCACGTGCTGCTGGTGGGCGTGAACGAGGGCCTGCTGCCCTTCAAGCTCGACGACGACGAAGGCCGCCAGGAGAAGGTGGCGGAGAACACCCTCGAGCGCCTGCAGGAAGAGCGCCGCCTGATGTACGTGGGCATCACCCGCGCGCAGCGCAGCCTGGCAGTGAGCTGGACCAAGCGGCGCAAGAAGGGCCGCGAGATGGTGGCCGCGCAGCCCAGCCGCTTCATCGCGGAAATGGCGCTGGACAAGAGCACCGCCAAGGAAGACCCGCGCGAAAAACTCAAGGCCCTTCGAGCCGAGTTTGCCAAGCGCGCCGCCGACAACGCAACCGCTGCTGCTGCCGCCGCTGCCGGCGCGGCGCCCAACGCCTCTTCATGATGCAACGTAGCCACCTTGCCGCAGCAGCCTTGCTCGCGGCTTCCTTCCTGTTGGCGGCCTGCGCCGATCAGCAGCCCCGCACGAACCCCGACCCGAACTGCCCGGACAGCGCATCGGAGCTGCCCGCCAGCCGCCTTTACGGCAACTGGATCGCGCGCATCGACGGCCAGGCCCCTGCCGCGATGGTGCTCGAGCGCCACC
>JAFECZ010000173.1 GCA_018241905.1 Pseudomonadota bacterium | reverse complement strand
GGCGCCGAGACGGTGCTGGCCGTCACCGGCTCGTCGAAATACATGACCTTCACGATGCGCAGGTAGTAGAAGGCACCTACCAGCGAGGCCATCACGGCGAACACCGCCAGGCCGATGTACAGCGCCTGGCCCGAGGCGATCAGCGCCTGCAGCACCACCAGCTTGGCGTAGAAGCCCACCAACGGCGGCAGCCCGGCCAGCGAGAACATGGCGATGGCCATGATGCCGGCATACAGCGGGCTGCGCTGGTTCAGGCCGGCCAGATCGGTGATCTCTTCGCTCTCGAAGCCTTCGCGCGCCAGCAGCAGGATGATGCCGAAGCTCGCCAGCGTGGTCAGCACGTAGGTGATGACGTAGAACATGGCGGCGCTGTAGGCATATTGCGCGTTGTAGGTGTTGTCGTTGACCACACCCGCCACCAGGCCCAGCAGCATGAAGCCCATCTGCGAGATGGTCGAGTAGGCCAGCATGCGCTTGAGGTTGCTCTGTGCAATGGCCGCCAGGTTGCCGATGAGCAGCGAACCCACCGCCAGCACGATGAGCATCTGCTGCCAGTCGAAAGCCAGCGGCAGCAGGCCTTCCACCAGCAGGCGGATGATGATGGCGAAGGCAGCCAACTCGGGCGCGGCGCCGATCAGCAGCGTGACGGCCGTCGGAGCGCCCTGGTAGACGTCGGGCACCCACATGTGGAAGGGAGCAGCACCCACCTTGAAGGCCAGGCCGGCCACGATGAACACCAGGCCGAACACCAGCACCTGGTGCTTCACGCCGCCGCTGCCGATGATCTTGAAGACCTCGTTGACGTCCAGGGAGCCGGTGGCGCCATAGATCATCGAGAGGCCGTAGAGCAGGAAGCCGCTGGCCAGCGCGCCCAGCACGAAGTACTTCATGGCCGCCTCGCTGGCCACCGCGTTGTCGCGGCGCAGCGCCACCAGGGCGTAGCTCGACAGCGTGAGCAATTCCAGGCCCAGGTAGATCAGCAGGAAGTTGCTGCCCGAGATCATCACGAACATGCCCAGGAGGGCCAGCATGCTCAGGGTGAACATTTCGCCGCCGCGCAGCATCTGGCGGTCGGCCGCGTAGGGGCGGCCGTAGACCAGCGTGACCATCAGGGCGATGCTGGCAAAGCACTTGAGCCAGTTGCCCATGGGGTCGCTCACGACCATGCCGCCGAAACCGTAGAGGGTCTGGCCGCCGGCTGCGCTGGCGCCGGTGAGATAGGCCACCACTGCCAGGGACAGCAGCGTCAGCACATAAGTGCGGGTGCGGCGCGGGTCGGTCGAGGACAGGTCGACCAGCGCGATGATGCAGGCCATCACCAGGAGCACGATCTCCGGGTAGATGGAAATCCAGCTGAGTTTGTCAATCATCTCGTTCTCTTGATCAGGGCAGCTTGGAGATCGCCACGTGGCGCAGCAGCTCGGTCACCGAAGCGTCCATCACGTCGGTGAAGGGCTTCGGGTCCAGGCCCATCCACAGGACAGGAATCGCGAGCAGTGCAAGCATCAGGAATTCGCGGCCGTTGATGTCCGTCAGTTCCTTCACATGGTCGTTGCCCGGCTCGCCCAGGTAGACGCGCTTGTACATCCACAGGGTGTAGGCAGCGCCGAAGATCAGCGCGGTCGCGGCGCCCAGGCCGATCCAGAAGTTGGCCTTGACGGCACCCAGGATCACCATCCACTCGCCCACGAAACCGGCCGTTGCCGGCAGGCCGCAGTTGGCCATGGCGAACAGCAGTGCAAAGGCTGCGAACTTGGGCATGGTGTTGACCACGCCGCCGTAGTCGGCGATCTGGCGCGAATGCACGCGGTCGTACAGCACGCCGATGCAAAGGAACATGGCGCCCGAGACGAAGCCGTGGGCAATCATCTGCACGATGCCGCCGGACACGCCCAGCTCGTTGAAGATGAAGAAGCCCAGCGTGACGAAGCCCATGTGCGCCACCGAGGAGTAGGCCACAAGCTTCTTCATGTCCTTCTGCACCAGCGCCACCAGGCCCACGTAGATCACGGCGATCAGCGACAGCGCGATCATGAGCCAGGCCCACTCGTGCGCGGCGTCGGGCGCGATCGGCAGCGAGAAGCGCAGGAAGCCGTAGGCACCCAGCTTCAGCATGATGGCGGCCAGCACGGCGGAGCCGCCGGTGGGCGCTTCCACGTGCACGTCGGGCAGCCAGGTGTGCACCGGCCACATCGGCACCTTCACCGCGAAGGCGGCAAACAGCGCAAAGAAGAGCAGCGTCTGCACATGGCCCGGGAGCTTGAGCTGGTGCCAGGTCAGGATGTCGAAGCTCGCGCCCGACACGTTGTACAGATAGACCAGCGCCACCAGCAGGAGCAGCGAGCCCAGCAGCGTGTACAGGAAGAACTTGAACGCCGCGTAGATCTTGTTCGGCCCGCCCCAGATGCCGATGATGAGGTACATCGGGATCAGCGTGGCTTCGAAGAACACGTAGAACAGCACGCCGTCGAGCGCGGAAAACACGCCGATCATCAGGCCCGACAGGATCAGGAACGCGCCCATGTACTGGTTCACGCGTTCGGTGATCACTTCCCACGCGGAGATGACGACCACCACCGTGATGAAGGCGGTCAGCAGCACGAACCACAGCGACAGGCCATCGACACCGACGTGGTAGTTGATGTTGAAGCGCTCGATCCAGGGGCTCATCTCGGCGAACTGCATCGCCGCGGTGCCCAGCTGGAAGCCGGTGTAAAGCGGAATGGTGACGACGAAGCTCAAGATCGCGCCGATGAGGGCGATCCAGCGCACGAGGCGCGCCTGGTCGTCACGACCGAAGGCCAGCAGGACGGCGCCGAAGACGATCGGCAGCCAGATGGCAAGACTCAGCAAACCCATTTAGTTTTTCTCCTGCCCGCCGCTTATCGCTTGAACCACACGAAGTAGGACATCAACACGAACACGCCGAGCAGCATGGCGAATGCATAGTGATAGATGTAGCCCGACTGCACCCAGCGCACCCCGCCGGAGATGCGGCCGATGAGCTTCCACGAACCGTTGACGATGGCGCCGTCGATCAGCCCCTGGTCGCCGCCCTTCCACAGGCCGGTGCCCAGTGCGCGCGTGGCGCGGGCGATGACGTTCTCGTTGAACCAGTCCATGTAGTACTTGTTCTCGAGCAGGCGGTAGATCGGGCCGCAGGCGCGCTTGATCGCCGCCGGAATGGCCGGGTTGACCAGGTACATGTACCAGGACAGGACCACGCCGGCCAGGGCCAGCCAGAAGGGCAGCGCCGTGAAGCCGTGCAGGGCCATGGCCATGGGGCCGTGGAAGGCTTCTTCCATTTCCTTCATGGCGTGGTGGCGCGTGGCGTCCACGAAGATCGAATCCTTGAAGAACTCGCCGTACAGCATGCTGTCGATGGCCAGGTAGCCGACGATCACCGAGGGAATGGCCAGCAGCACCAGCGGCAGCCACACCACCCAGGGCGACTCGTGCGGCGTCGAGTGGTCGTCGTGGTGGCCGTGGTCGGGCTCTTCCTGCGCGTCGTGGTGATGCGCGTCCGGATTCTGGTCGTAGCGTTCCTTGCCGTGGAAGACCAGGAAGTACATGCGGAACGAGTAGAAGGCCGTGACGAACACGCCTGCAATCACTGCGAAGTAGGCGAAATTGGCGCCCCACAGGTGGCTCTCGTGCACCGCCTCGATGATGCTGTCCTTCGAGTAGAAGCCCGAGAACCAGGGCGTGCCGATCAGCGCCAGCGAACCCACCAGGGAAGTGATCCAGGTAATGGGCATGTACTTGCGCACACCGCCCATCCAGCGGATGTCCTGATTGTGGTGCATGCCGATGATCACCGAGCCCGCACCGAGGAACAGCAGCGCCTTGAAGAAGGCGTGCGTCATCAGGTGGAACACGGCCACCGAGTAGGCCGAGGCGCCCAGCGCCACGGTCATGTAGCCCAGCTGCGAGAGCGTGGAATAGGCCACCACGCGCTTGATGTCGTTCTGGATGATGCCCAGGAAACCCATGAACAGGGCCGTGATCGCGCCGATGACCAGCACGAAGGACAGCGCCGTATCGCTCAGCTCGTACAGCGGCGACATGCGCGCCACCATGAAGATGCCGGCCGTCACCATGGTGGCGGCGTGGATCAGCGCGGAGATGGGGGTCGGGCCTTCCATCGAATCAGGCAGCCACACGTGCAGCGGGAACTGCGCGCTCTTGCCCATGGCGCCGATGAACAGGCAGATGCAGATCACGGTGATCAGCATCCACTCGGTGCCGGGGAAGCCGATTTGCGCCAGCTCGCCGGCCTTGCCGAAGACTTCGCCGTAGTTGAGCGTGTTGGCATACGCCGCCACCAGGCCGATGCCCAGGATGAAGCCGAAGTCGCCCACGCGGTTGACCAGGAAGGCCTTCATGTTGGCGAAGATGGCCGTCGGCTTGTTGTACCAGAAGCCGATCAGCAGGTAGGACACCAGGCCCACCGCTTCCCAGCCGAAGAACAGCTGCAGCATGTTGTTGCTCATGACGAGCATCAGCATGGAGAAGGTGAACAGCGAGATGTAGGCGAAGAAGCGGTTGTAGCCCTCGTCTTCCTCCATGTAGCCGATGGTGTAGATGTGCACCATGAGCGAGACGAAGGTGACGACGCACATCATCATGGCCGTGAGGCCGTCGATGAGGAAGCCGACTTCCATCTTCAGGCCGCCGACCACCATCCATTCGTAGATGGTGCCTTCGAAGCGGGCGCCGTCCAGCGCCACGCTCTTGAGCGTCATCGCCGAGATGACGAAGGCGATGAACACGCCCAGGATGGTGATCGAATGCGAAGCCTTGCGGCCCAGCAGGTTGCCGCCGAACTTGGTTCCGAAGATGCCGGCGACGATGGAGCCGACCAGGGGCGCCAGCGGTACCGCCAGCAGCGTGGATGCAGAAAGGGATGCGCTCATTTCTTTTTGTCCTTCAGCCCTTGAGCGCGTTGAGCTCGTCGACGTTGATGTTCGACTTGTTGCGGAACAGCAGCACCAGCAGCGCCAGCCCGATGGCCGACTCGGCCGCGGCCACCGTCAGGATGAAGAACACGAAGATCTGACCGTGCATGTCGCCCAGGTAATAGGAGAAGGCGACGAAGTTCATGTTGACGGCCAGCAGCATCAGCTCGATGGCCATCAGCAGGATGATCAGGTTCTTGCGGTTGAGGAAGATGCCGATCACCGACAGCGCGAACAGGATCGCGCCCAGCGAGAGGAAGTGTCCCAGCGAGAGTGTCATGCCTTGGCTCCCGGTTGTGCGTCGGCGGGCGTTTGCGCAGCCACCGGTTCGGCGGCGCGGGTGACCGGCATGGCGACGATGCGCACGCGGTCGCGCGCCTTCACGCGCACGGCGTCGGCCGGATCGATGGACTTGCTGTCCTTGCGCTTGCGCAAGGTGAGCGCAATGGCGGCGATGATGGCCACCAGCAGGATCACCGCGGCGATCTGCACCGGGTAGAGGTATTGGCTGTAGAGCAGCTTGCCCAGTTCCAGGGTATTGGAGGTACCCGGCGCTGCGGCCAGTGCGGCGCCGCGCGGCGTGCCTTCCATGCGGAAGCCGCCCATGAGCACTGCGGCCATTTCCAGCGCGATGAGCGCACCGATGCCCGCGGCGAGCGGGAAGTGCTTCCAGAAGCCCTGCCGGATGCTGTCGACGTCGATGTCCAGCATCATCACGACGAACAGGAACAGCACCATGACGGCGCCGACATAGACCAGCACCAGCGCGATGGCCAGGAACTCTGCACGCAGCAGCAGCCAGATGGCCGAAGCCTGGAAGAAAGTCAGCACCAGATAAAGGGCCGAGTAGACGGGATTGCGCGCGGTGATGACGCGGAATGCCGCAAACAGCAGCACCACGGCAAATAGGTAGAACAGACCGGTCTTGACGTCCATGGGTCGATACTTTTCTTAGCGGTACTTGGCGTCAGCCGCCTTGTTGGCTGCGATCTCTTTTTCGTAGCGATCGCCCACGGCCAGGAGCATGTCCTTGGTGAAGTACAGGTCGCCCCGCTTTTCACCGTGGTATTCGAAGATGTGCGTCTCGACGATGGAGTCGACCGGGCAGCTTTCTTCGCAGAAGCCGCAGAAGATGCACTTGGTCAGGTCGATGTCGTAGCGCGTGGTGCGACGCGAGCCGTCGTCACGCACATCGGATTCGATGGTGATGGCCAGGGCCGGGCACACGGCTTCGCACAGCTTGCAGGCAATGCAGCGCTCTTCGCCGTTGTCGTAGCGGCGAAGTGCGTGCAGGCCGCGAAAGCGCGGCGACAGCGGCGTCTTTTCTTCGGGGAACTGGACCGTGATCTTGCGCGAGAAGGCGTACTTGCCGGTGACGGCAAGGCCCTTGAAGAGCTCCACCAGCATGAAGCTGGACAGGAAGTCCTTCAGCGAGAACGGTGCGGGGGCGAGCGTGGAGTTCGCAGACATGGCGATTTCCAGTTATTTCCAGATGTTGAAAGGCGTCTGCATCCAGGCGCCGACCACCACCAGCCACACCAGGGTGACGGGGATGAAGATCTTCCAGCCCAGACGCATGATCTGGTCGTAGCGGAAGCGCGGGAACGTCGAGCGCACCCACAGGAACATGGTGACCACGCAGAAGGTCTTGGCGCCCAGCCAGATCCAGCCCGGGATGAAGGACAGGAACTCGAACGGAGGCAGCCAGCCGCCCAGGAACAGGATCACGCACAGGATCGAGACCAGCCACATGTTGGCGTACTCGGCCAGGAAGAACATGGCGAAGCTCATGCCCGAGTACTCGATCATGTGACCGGCGACGATTTCCGATTCGCCTTCCACCACGTCGAAGGGGTGGCGGTTCGTCTCGGCGAGGCCGGAGATGAAGTAGACGACGAAGATCGGCAGCAGCGACAGCCAGTTCCACGACAGGAAGCCCACGCCCATGGAGGCGAAGTGGCCCTTGCCCTGGCTGGTGACGATGTCGCTCATGTTCAGGCTGGCCGAGACCATGAGCACCACGACAAAGCAGAAGCCCATCGCGATTTCATAGCTCACCATCTGTGCCGAGGCACGCAGCGCGCCCAGGAAGGCGTACTTCGAGTTCGAGGCCCAGCCGGCGATGATCACGCCGTACACCTCGAGCGAGGTGATGGCCATGACGAACAGCAGGCCGGCGTTGATGTTGGCCAGCGCCACGTCCGGACCGAAGGGAATGACGGCCCATGCGGCCAGCGCCGGCATGATGGTCATGATCGGGCCGAGGAAGAACAGGCCCTTGTTGGCCACCGTCGGCGCGATGATTTCCTTGGTGAGCAGCTTCAGCGCGTCGGCAATGGGCTGCAGCAGGCCCAGCGGGCCGATGCGGTTGGGGCCCAGGCGGATCTGCGTGAAGCCGATCGCCTTGCGCTCCCACAGCGTGAGGTAGGCCACCGCCAGCAGCAGCGGCACCAGCACCACCACGATCTTGAGCAGGTTCCAGATGACGGGCCAGATGATTCCGGTCCACCAGCCGGCGGAGCCCAGGCCGAGGCCGAAGCCGTAGATCGCGTCGATCATGCCAGGGCCTCCTCGCGGGTGACGACTTCAGAGGCGCGACGCGCGTCTGCGGTGAGTTGGAGCGACGGTGCGCGGCGCACGACGGAATCGAGCTGGTAGATGCTCGCCACCACCGGCTCGCCCTGCGCGGCCTGCGCAGCGTTGGCCACGGCTTCGTTGCTCAGCTTGTCGGCCGGCACATTGCCGGACACGCCAGCAGCCGCCAGCACGTCGGAAGTGGATTCGTAGGTGAAGCCTTGCAGGCCCAGCAGGTTGGCCAGAACGCGCAGCACCTTCCAGGCCGGACGGGCCTCGCCCAGCGGCTTGACCACGGCATGGAAGCTCTGGACCCGGCCTTCGGCATTGACGAAGGCGCCCGGCGTTTCGGTGAACGGGGCAATGGGCAGCAGCACGTCGCTGAATTCGAGGTTGGCCTTGAAGGGGCTCAGGGTCACGACCATCTCGGCCTGGCCCAGCGCCTTGGCGGCGGCAGCGCCCGCGGCCGAGTCGAACTCCGGCTCGTTGTTGAGCAACAGCACAGCCTTCAGGCCGCCAGCCAGCATCTGCGCGGCATTGGCACCACCCTTTTGCGGCTGGGCGCCGACCCACTGTGCGCCCACCGTGTTGGCGGCTTCGGTGAGGTAACCCACCGACGCGCCGGTCTGCGCGCCGATCCAGTTGGCCAGCTGCAGCAGCTGCTCGGCTTGCGCGTGGTGCGCAGCCGCATTGCCCAGCAGGATGGCCTTGCGCTCGCCGCTTGCCAACGAGGCAGCGATGGCCTTGGCAGTGGCATCGGCCTGCGCGCCGTCGACGGGCGCAGCAACGCCCTTGTCTTGCGCGATGGCAGCGGCCACACCGGCCAGCAGCGGGCCCCACTGGTCGGCCTGCGCCACGGCGGCGTTGGCGACCGGGATCGCCCAGGCATCGGCATCGGCGAACAGGGCTTGCGACGTGATGGCGTTCAGCGCCCCACCCTTGCGCACCGCCTGGCGGATGCGCTGGGCGAACAGCGGATGGTCCTTGCGCAGATTGGAGCCCACGACCAGAACGCGCTGCAGCGTCGACAGCGAAGCGACGGAAGTGCCCAGCCAGCGAACGCCAGCCGTCTGTGCGAAGGAGGCGCGGCGCAGGCGGTGGTCGATGTTGTCGCTGCCCAGGGCGCGCGTGAGCTGCGCGGCCAGGAACAGCTCTTCCAGCGTGCTGTGCGGGCTGGCCAGCGTACCGATGCTCTGCGCACCGTGGTCGGCCTTGATCTGCTTGAGGCCGTTGGCCACGTATTCGAGCGCCGTCTGCCAGTCGACCTGCTGCCACTGGCCGCCCTGCTTGAGCATGGGCTGCGTCAGCCGCTCGGTGCCGTTGAGCGCTTCGTACGAGAAGCGGTCGCGGTCGGCGATCCAGCACTCGTTGACGTCTTCGTTCTCGAAGGGCACGACGCGCATCACCTTGCCGGACTTGACCTGAACGATCAGGTTCGCACCGGTGGAATCATGCGGGCTGACCGACTTGCGGCGCGACAGTTCCCAGGTGCGGGCGCTGTAGCGGAAGGGCTTGCTGGTGAGCGCGCCCACCGGGCAGATGTCGATCATGTTGCCCGACAGCTCGGAGTCGACCGATTCGCCCACGAAGGTCTCGATTTCGGAGTGCTCGCCGCGGTTGGACATGCCCAGCTCCATCACGCCGGCCACTTCCTGGCCGAAGCGCACACAGCGGGTGCAATGGATGCAGCGGCTCATCTCTTCCATGCTGATGAGCGGGCCCACGTCCTTGTGGAAGACCACGCGCTTTTCCTCGTCGTAGCGCGAGGCGGAGCCGCCGTAGCCCACGGCCAGGTCTTGCAGCTGGCATTCGCCGCCCTGGTCGCAGATGGGGCAATCCAGCGGGTGATTGATGAGCAGGAACTCCATCACCGACTGCTGGGCCTTGATCGCCTTGTCGCTCTTGGTGCGAACGATCATGCCCTGGGTCACGGGCGTGGCGCAGGCCGGCATGGCCTTGGGCGCCTTCTCGATGTCGACCAGGCACATGCGGCAGTTGGCCGCGATGGACAGCTTTTTGTGATAGCAGAAATGCGGAATATAGGTACCCGCCTTGTCGGCCGCATGCATGACCATGCTGCCTTCGGCGATTTCAACCTTCTTGCCGTCGAGTTCGATTTCAACCATATGTTCTTTGCCGTTCTCAGGCACTAGGCCTTGGCCGCCGCCTTGGCTACGTATCCGGGGATCTTTGCCTCGAACTCGTGCCGGAAGTGTTTGATCATGGCGCGCACCGGCATGGCCGCTGCATCACCCAGGGCGCAGATGGTGCGACCCATGATGTCGCTGGCCACCGAGTCCAGCAGGTCCAT
>JAFECZ010000172.1 GCA_018241905.1 Pseudomonadota bacterium | reverse complement strand
CTCTGCTGGAAGGTGGCGAAGGCTTGTGAGGTTTCCTGCCGCGCGCCGCGCGCGCTCTCGCCGATTTCGTGGCGCAGCTCGCGCTCGGTTCTTTCGTTTGCGCTGGCCAGCGCCTGCAGGATTTCGCCGTGGTCGGGTGCCGGCGCCTTGCGCAGCAGCAACAAGACAAGCAGCAGGAGATTCAAGGCCGCAAGGCCCGCAAGGATCCAGGTTTCCAAGGTTCTGTTCGCTCGTCTTCTTCTCTTACTTGCGCGCCGCCGACAGCACGGACGGGTTGAGCGGCGTCTTCGCCTCGCCGCGCGTCAGGTAGGCGACCAGGTTGTCGACCGCCAGGCCGGCCATGGCCTGGCGCGTCGGCACCGTGGCGCTGGCGATGTGCGGCGTGAGCACGACGTTGGGCACCTTGAGCAGGTCGGGGTGCACCTTGGGCTCGCCCTCGAACACGTCCAGGCCCGCAGCGGCAATGCGCTTGTCGCGCAGGGCGGCTGCCAGCGCCGCGTCGTCCACGATGCCGCCGCGCGCGATGTTGATCAGCGTGGCCGTGGGCTTCATCTGCGCCAGCTCGGCCGCACCGATGGTGTGGTGCGACGCAGCCGAGTACGGCACCACCAGCACCACGTGGTCGGCCGTCTTCAAGAGCTCTTCCTTGCTCACGTAGCTGGCCTTGCACTCGGCCTCGAGCGCAGCGTCCAGCCGCGAGCGGTTGTGATAGACCACCTTCATGCCGAAGCCGTGCGCGCCGCGCTTTGCGATGCCCTGGCCGATGCGGCCCATGCCGATGATGCCCAGGGTGCTGCCGTGCACTTCGGAGCCGGCGAACATGTCGTAGCTCCACTTGGTCCACTCGCCGCGGCGCAGGTAGTGCTCGCTTTCGGTCACGCGGCGCGCCGTGGCCATTAGAAGGGCGAAGCCGAAGTCGGCGGTGGTTTCGGTCAGCACGTCGGGCGCATTGGTGGCCAGCACGCCGTGCGCGGTCATCGCGTCCACGTCGAAGTTGTTGTAGCCCACGGCCATGTTGGCGCAGATCCTGAGATCGGGGCAGGCGTCGAGCAGTTCGGCGTCGATGCGCTCGGTCCCGGTGGTAAATGCGCCTGCCTTGCCCTGGAGCCTGGCAATGAGCTGCGCCTTGCTCCAGCTTTCGTCGGACTGGTTGGTCTCGACCTCGAAGTGCTGCTCGAGGCGTGCAATGGTTTCGGGAAAGATCGCGCGGGCGACGAGTACCTTGGGACGGATCATGTTGGTGTATCAGCGGAAGAAGAGAAAGGTCTGGATCACGAACAGCGGCACCAGGATGCCGCCGGACCACAGCATGTAGCCGAAGAAGCTGGGCATGCGCACGCCGCGGTCTTCGGCAATGGCCTTGACCATGAGGTTGGGCGCATTGCCGATGTAGGTGTTGGCGCCCATGAAGACGGCGCCTGCGGAAATCGCCGCCAGGGTGGCGGCATGCGTGGTCATCAGCACGGCGGGGTCGCCGCCGGCACTGTTGAAGAAAACGAGGTAGGTGGGCGCATTGTCCAGGAAGGAGCTCAAGGCGCCCGTGGCCCAGAAATACATGGCCGGGTCGGGCTGGCCGTCCGGGCGCGTCACGGCCCGCACGATGGCGCCGAAGGGCCCGTCGGTTCCGGCCTTGAGCATGGCAATCACTGGCACGATGGTCAGGAAGATGCCCGCGAACAGCTTGGCCACCTCGGCCATCGGCGCCCAGCCGAACTGGTTGTTCACGTGCACGCGGATAGGCGTGATCCACAGCGACAGACCGACGATGACAACCAGCCCCGCGTCGCGCACCAGGCCGGGCAGGCCCAGGTGCGTGCCGAAGACCTCCACCTCGACCTGCGACTTCCAGATGCCGCTGAGCAGCACCAGGCCCACCACCCCGCCGAGCAGCACGAAGTTGATCGCGCCATCGAAGCCGATGCCTCGCGTGTCGGGCGTGGGATCGACCTTGAGCACGCCCTCCTTGCGGTAGTAGTAGCCGTCGATCAGCCAGAACAGCGCCAGCAGCACGCCCAGCGTGAAGAACGTCTCCGGAAAGATGTGCAGGGCCGTCCAGAAGAAATCGACGCCCTTGAGAAAGCCCAGGAACAGCGGCGGGTCGCCCAGCGGCGTGAGCGAGCCGCCCACGTTCGAGACAATGAAGATGAAGAACACCACGACATGCGCCTTGTGCACGCGGTTGTCGTTGGCACGGACCAGCGGCCGGATCAGCAGCATGGACGCCCCGGTGGTGCCCATCAGGGATGCCAGCACTGCGCCCAGCGCCAGCAGGCCGGTGTTGAGCGCCGGGCTGCCATGCAGATTGCCGCGGATGTAGATGCCCCCCGCCACCACGAACAGCGCCGTCAAGAGGATGATGAACGGCACGTACTCGCCCAGGAGCACGTGCACCAGTTCGTGCGTGAGGGCGGCAAGCCCGAAGTTCGCCGCAAAAGGCAGCACGAAGACCAGGGCCCAGGCCGCAGCCACCTTGCCGTAGTGGTGGTGCCAGAAGACCGGCGCCACCAGCGGCATCAAGGCGATCGAGAGAAGCAGTCCGGCAAAGGGCACGCCCCACAGCGGCGACAGAACAGATCCATCCATGGGTCTGCCTGCCTCAGGCGGAAGCCGGCTGCACGATGTCGAAGACCTGCCGCAGGTAGGCCAGGTAGCGTTCGTCTTCGCACATGTTCTTGGAGGGCGTGTCCGACAGCTTGGCCACCGGCTGGTCGTTGCAGCGAACCATCTTGATGACGATCTGCAGCGGCTCGTAGCCCAGGTCGTTGGTGAGGTTGGTGCCGATGCCGAAGGCCAGCTGGCAGCGGCCGCGGAACTGCTGGTAGAGCTCGATGGTGCGCGGCACCGTGAGCGCGTCGCTGAAGATCAGCGTCTTGGTGCGCGGGTCGACCCGGTTGGCCACGTAATGGGCAATCATCCGCTCGCCCCACTGGAACGGATCGCCGCTGTCGTGGCGCGCCCCGTCGAAGAGCTTGCAGAAGTACATGTCGAAGTCGCGCAGGAAGGCGCTCATGCCGTACACGTCCGACAGGGCGATGCCCAGGTCGCCGCGGTATTCGCGCGCCCACATCTCGAAGCCATAGACCTGGCTGTCGCGCAGCCGCGGGCCCAGCCCCTGGCATGCCTGCAGGTACTCGTGCGCCATGGTGCCCAGCGGAATGAGGCCCAGCTTCATCGCAAACAGCACATTGCTGGTGCCGGCCAGCTGGGCCGGCTTGCCGTCCGGCCTGGGCTGGGCGCCGGCGGCGCCGGACGTTACCGCGCCCAAGCGCGCGGTCAGCGTGCGCAGCACTTCCTCGTGCCATTCCTTGGAGAAGCGCCGGCGCGTGCCGTAGTCGGCAATCTTCAGGTCGGACAGGCCGTCGACCTGCAGCAGCGCGATCTTTTCCTCCAGCCGGCGGCGGCCCTGCGAAAGGTCTGGCTTGGGCTGCGTATTGCGAAAGTACACCTCGTTGACGATGGCCAGCACCGGAATCTCGAACAGGATGGTGTGCAGCCACGGCCCTTCTATGCGGATCTCCAGCTCGCCCGAGGGCCGCGGGATGATGTTGATGTACTTCTCGTTGAGCTGGAAGATGCCCAGGAAATCGATGAAGTCGCTCTTGATGAAGCGCATGGAGCGCAGGTAGGCCAGCTCGGCGTCCTTGAAGCGCAATTGGCACAGGCTGCGCACCTCTTCGCGGATCTGCCCTGCAAAGCGCGCCAGGTCCACGCCCGGATTGCGGCACTTGAACCGGTATTCGACCCGTGCAGCCGGGAAGTGATGCAAGACGACCTGCATCATCGTGAACTTGTAGAGGTCGGTGTCGAGCAGGCTTTGGATGATCATTTTCGTTCGGCGCAGTCTCTCTTGGGCGTGCGCTCGATTATCACGGTGTGCGTCGGCAGGTGCCTACGGTTCGTGCACAGGCACTCCTACCGTGGGGAAACGGGGGCGGACCTACAGTTTTCCTCACGGGCAGGAGACTGCCCTACGTTCCAACCCATGCAAGGAGTTCAAGTCATGAACAAGGACACCGTCCAAGGAAATTGGATGCAGTTCAAGGGCAAGGTCAAGGAGCAGTGGGGAAAGCTGACCGACGACGATTTCGACGTCATCGCCGGCAAGCGCGACCAGCTGGTGGGCCGCATCCAGGCGCGCCACGGCATCAGCCGCGACGAAGCCGAGCGGCAGGTCAAGGACTGGGAAGAACGCAACCCCACCGCGTTCTTCGAGCGGGTCTGACCGCAGCTCACCATCCAACGAAAGGAGTACACATCATGAAGCGACACCTCTTGATGCTGGCTGTGGCCTCTTGCTTTGCCGCAGCCCAGGCCGGCGCAATGACCGCCGACGAATACAAGGTGGCCAAGGAAAAGATCGAGGCCGACTACAAGGTCGACAAGGCCGCCTGCGACCCGATGAAGGACAACGCCAAGGACGTCTGCAAGAAGGAAGCCGAAGGCAAGCAGAAGGTCGCCAAGGCTGAACTGGAGCAGAGCTACAAGCCCAGCGACAGCCATGCCCGCAAGGTGAAGGAAGAAAAGATCGAAGCCACCTACTCCGTCGCCAAGGAGAAGTGCGACGACCAGAAGGGCGACGCCAAGAGCGCCTGCCAGAAGCAGGCCAGGGCCGATGAGGACCGGGGCAAGGCCGAACTGCGCGCGGAAGCCGCCAAGTCGGCGCCCATGCCTGCCGGCCGGCCGATGCAGCAATAGAAAGGGGAGGATCAGCCGGCGCGCAACGCGTCGGCCACTTCCCGCAGCGCCCGGGGCAACGGCACCGGGCGCTGCGTTGCGCGGTCGACATAGACGTGCACGAAATGCCCCTGCGCCGCGGCCGCGTCGGCGCCCTGGGCAAACAGGCCCACCTCGTAGCGGATGCTCGAGCTGCCCTCATGCGCCACCCGCACGCCCGCCTCCACCGTCTGGGGGAAGGCAATCGACGAAAAGTAGTTGCACTGCGTTTCCACCACCAGGCCGATCACCTCGCCGTGGTGGATGTCCAGCGCGCCCCGCTCGATCAGCAGCGCATTCACCGCGGTGTCGAACCAGCTGTAGTACACGACGTTGTTGACGTGCCCGTACATGTCGTTGTCGGCCCAGCGGGTGGGGATGGACCGGAACACCGGGTAGCTGCTGCGCAGGTTGGGCGTGGGACGGCTGCTCATGGCGGGCGATTCTGCCAGCCGGGTGCCGCACGGCCTGCAACGCGGCGGACACCCCGGTTTTTAGGTGATGCCCTCTAAATTGCTGCGTTGCAACAAAAACGTCTTGATCCGGCCATCTTCCTGCCCCATACTTCACCCCATGCTGCACCGCAACATAAAGACGGTCAGCAACAAGCGACTCATCTCTCTTACCTGTTGACCACCACTTCTGGAGCAAAGCACATGACCCTCACCGCCGACCAAATCATCGCCGCCCAAAAAGCCAACCTCGAAACCCTGTTCGGCCTGACCACCAAGGCCTTCGAAGGCGTCGAGAAGATCGTCGAGCTGAACGTGACCGCCTCCAAGGCTGCCCTGACCGAAGCCGCCACGACCGCCCAGGCCGCCCTGGAAGTCAAGGACGTGCAAGAGCTGCTGGCCCTGCAAGCGAGCCTGTACCAGCCCCTGGCCGAGAAGACCGCTGCCTACAGCCGTCACCTGTACGACATCGCCCAGGCTACCGGCGCCGAATTCGGCAAGGCTTTCGAAGCCAAGGCCACCGAAGCCCAGCAAGCCGTCGTCGGCCTGATCGACAGCGCCTCGAAGAACGCCCCGGCCGGTTCGGAAACCGCCGTCGCCGTGCTCAAGAGCGCCGTGGCTGCCGCCAACAACGCTTTCGAATCGGTGCAAAAGGCCGTCAAGCAAGCTTCGGACGTTGCCGAAGCCAACTTCAACGCCGTGTCGACCTCGGCCGTGAACGCCGCCAAGACCACCGCTGCCACCGCTTCGCGCAAGCGCTAAGCACTGCACAGTACAAGTTGTCTCCTTGGGTCCCTCGGGATCCAATTGAGCCCCGCCTTCGGACGGGGCTCTTTTTTTTGTCCTTCCATAATCCTGCCCTGGCAGTACAGGAGACTTTTCTATGCAAATCGAAGGCAAGGTATTCATCGTCACCGGCGGCGCGTCCGGCCTGGGCGAAGGCACCGCCCGCATGCTGGCGCAGGCCGGCGCCAAGGTGGTGGTGGCCGACATGCAGGTCGACAAGGGCGAGGCCGTGGCCCGCGAGATTGGCGGCACGTTCGTCAAGTGCGACGTGAGTCAGGAGGCCGACGGCCAGGCCGCGGTGGCCGCGGCGCTCAAGCTGGGCAAGCTGGTGGGCCTGGTCAACTGCGCCGGCGTGGCGCCGGCCGAGAAGACGGTGGGCAAGAACGGCCCGCACGCGCTGGCCGTGTTCAGCAAGACCATCACCGTCAACCTGCTGGGCACCTTCAACATGATCCGGCTGGCGGCCGACGCCATGGCGAAGAACGAGCCCGAGCCGACCGGGGAGCGAGGCGTGCTCATCTCCACCGCCTCGGTGGCCGCCTACGACGGCCAGATCGGCCAGGCCGCCTACAGCGCATCCAAGGGTGGCGTGGTGGGCATGACGCTGCCCATTGCACGCGACCTGGCGCGCAGCGGCATCCGCAACATGACCATCGCCCCCGGCATCTTCGGCACGCCCATGCTGTTCGGCATGCCGCAGGAGGTGCAGGACGCGCTGGCCGCCAGCGTGCCCTTCCCCTCGCGCCTGGGCACGCCGCAGGACTACGCCAAGCTGGTGAAGCACATCGTGGAAAACGACATGCTCAATGGCGAGGTGATCCGCCTGGACGGGGCGATCCGCCTGGCTCCGCGCTGACGGCCGGCTGCCGGCGCCGGTCCGCCCCGCGGCCGGCGAGGATGCGCTTTTCGAGCCGCTCGTACTCCGCAATCACCTGCGCGCCGAACAGCACCAGCGTGGCGGCGATCTCCAGGCTCAGCAGCACCACGATCGCCGTGGTGAGCGAGCCGTAGACCACCGTCACCTGCGACAGGGTCGAGAAATACCAGATGAGCACGCGCCGCGTCACTTCCCACAGGAGCGCGGCCGTCACTCCACCCAGCAGCGCATGGGTGAGCGACAGGCGCCCGACCGGCATCACCATGTACAGCGAAGTGAGCATGAAGATCTCGCCGGCCAGCCCCAGCAGGTAGAGCAAGAGGCCCGATATGCCCGACAGCGACCAGCTGCGGCCCAGGAAATCGATGCTCTCCTTGCCGATCACCTGCAGCGCGCCGGACACCAGCGTCACCAGCAGCAGGCCGATGCACAGGCACACGATGTAGATGTAGGGCATGACCGCCGACACCAGGAAGTGCCGCGAGCGAAGCTGCTTTCGGTGGTGAAAGATCACCGCCATGGCGCTTTCCAGCACGGTGAAGGCCAGCGAGCTGAAGAACAGCAGCGTGACCAGCAGCACCGGCCCCAGCACGTCGCGATGCAGGAGGAAGTTCGACAGCTCCGCCACCAGCGCTTCCGACTGGCCGGGCACCAGCCAGGCCAGGTAGCGCCCCACGGTGGCCAGCAGTTCGCCCTGCTCGATGAAATGGGACAGCGTCAGCACCGCCAGGATGAGCAGCGGCACGATGGACAGCAGTGCGTAGTACGCCACCGCCCCGGCCAGCAAAAGGCCCTGGTTGGCCCTGAAGGCCTTGGCCGACTCCCAGGTAAAGCGCAAGGGATGCCGGACGGCAACGAGGAAGGGCTGCCTGCGGTTCATGGGTCAGCTCGCACTGTGGCCTTCCAGTATGTCACCGGCTGCCGCTCCCGGCCCTTGCGTATGATTTGTCCCCCGCCGTCATGACCATTCCCGCATCCTTCATCCAGGAGCTGATCGCTCGCGCCGACATCGTCGAGATCGTCGGCCGCTACGTGCCGCTCAAGAAGGGCGGCGCCAACTTCATGGGGCTGTGCCCGTTCCACGGAGAGAAGTCGCCGTCGTTCTCGGTCAGCCCGACCAAGCAGTTCTATCACTGCTTCGGCTGCGGTGCGCACGGCAACGCCATCGGCTTTCTCATGGAGCATGCCGGCATGGGCTTTGTCGAGGCTGTGCACGACCTGGCCGGCCAGTACGGGCTGCAGGTGCCCGAGGACGACCGCTCCTCGCCGCAGGACAGGGCGGCAGCCGCCGTCCAGCGCCAGAAGCAGGCCAGCCTGAGCGACGTGCTGGAGAAGGCCGGCGAAGCCTACAAGGCGCACCTCAAGCGCTCGGAACGGGCCGTCAACTACTTCAAGGGCCGGGGCCTGTCGGGCGAGATCGCCAAGCGCTTCGGCCTGGGCTACGCGCCCGAAGGCTGGCGTTCGCTGGCCAGCGTGTTCCCCGACTACGACGAGCCGCTGCTGGTGGAAAGCGGGCTGGTCATCACCTCGGAAGACGGCGACGGCAAGCGCTACGACCGCTTCCGCGACCGGGTCATGTTCCCGATCCGCAACGTCAAGGGCGAATGCATCGGCTTTGGCGGGCGGGTGCTTGGCGACGAAAAGCCCAAGTACCTCAATTCGCCCGAGACGCCGGTGTTCAGCAAGGGCCGCGAGCTGTACGGCCTGTTCGAGGCGCGCACGGCCCTGCGCGAGAAAGGCTACGCGCTGGTGACCGAGGGCTACATGGACGTGGTCGCCCTGGCGCAGCTGGGTTTCCCGAACGCGGTGGCCACCCTGGGCACGGCCTGCACCAACGAGCACGTGCAAAAGCTCTTCCGCTTCACCGACTCGGTCGTGTTCAGCTTCGACGGCGATGCCGCCGGCCGGCGCGCGGCGCGCAAGGCGCTCGATGCCGCCCTGCCCTTTGCCAGCGACGTGCGCACCATCAAGTTCCTGTTCCTGCCCTCGGAACACGATCCGGACAGCTTCATCCGCGAATTCGGCGCCGATGCCTTTGCCCGCTTCGTGGGCGAGGCCACGCCGCTGTCGCGATTCATGCTCGAAGCCGCCCGCGAGGGCTGCGACCTGGGCAGCGCCGAAGGCCGCGCCCACCTGAGCAGCAACATCGCCCCCATGTGGAGCGCCCTGCCCGAAGGTGCACTCAAGCGCCAGTTGCTGGGCGAGATCGCAGCGCTCGTGCAGCTGGGCGCGCAGGAGCTGGCCGGGTTGTGGACCCCGGCCGCCGCGCCCGCTCGCCGTGCCGCTGCGTCCGGCCATGACACCCCGCCGCCTTGGGAAGCGCCCTCCGAGCCCCACTGGGAAGGCGGTGGCGAGGGCGAACAGTGGCACTCGGACTTCGGCGGCAACAGCAGCAGCGGCGGCGGCGAACGGCGCGGATGGGGCGGCGGCAAGTTCAAGAACCGAAGGCAGCAGCCGTATCGGCCCCGCTCCCAGGGCCCGCGCGTCCAGCCGCCCAGCCGGCAGGAAGTGGCAGCGCGACTGCTCTTGTCGAACATGGCGCCCTGGGAGGGCCTGTCGCACGAGCTGCACACCGTGCTGTGCGGCCTGCCGGGCGAGCTGGGCGAACTTTTCCGCTGGATCGATGCCCAACATCATGAACACGGAACGCTGCCGTGGGCGGCACTGCGCGAAGGCTTGCGCGGACTGCCGATCGAAGCGCTGGCATTGCGCCTGATGACCGGCCCCGACGGCGCGCCGGTGGGCGACCCGGAACCCGAGGCCCAGGCTGGCCAGGCGCCGCCCGACACCGCAGCCGAGTTGAAGGATGTGCTGGCGCGCATGTTGATCGACCGATTGGGCGCCCAATTGGACGAAGCGATCAGCGCCTTCGGCACCGACCCGGCCGCGCCCGAGCGCTATCGGGCCCTCGAGGCCCGCCGGCGCGAGTTGCAGGCCGGCCTGTAGTGGCCGCCTGGGTGCCAGGCCAGGAAAAACAGCACAACACCTGCTTGAAAAATCAGCAAAACGCTATAATGTAAGGCTTCGT
>JAFECZ010000171.1 GCA_018241905.1 Pseudomonadota bacterium | reverse complement strand
ACGCCCCCAAGAAAAAAAGCGCGCCACCGGCGCGCTTTTTCTTCTTGCCCGTGTTGCCCGTGGGTTCGGCCTACCCCACGGCGCCCGTGATGCGCGCCTGTGCCTGCGTCTCGTCGGCATCGTGCAGCGCCACGCGGAACACGCTGCCGCGCCCCAGCCGCGAACGAACGCTGACCGGATGGCCCAGCGCGTGCGACAGCCGCGCCACGATGGCCAGGCCCAGGCCGAAGCCGTCGGACGTTCCGGCATGGTCGGCCACCTTGTAGAACTCCAGGAACACGTCGCGCAGGTGCTCGCGGGCAATGCCGATGCCCGTGTCCCACACCTCCACCCGCAGGCCGTCGCCGGTCAGGCGGGAGGCGATGAGCACGCCGCCCTCGGGCGTGTACTTGATGGCGTTGGCGATCAGGTTGCCGATCATGCGGCGCACACGGATGGGATCGGTGAGCACCGTGCCGGCGCGCGCATGCACGCGAAAGTTCAGGCCCTTGGCCTCGGCCACGGGGCGGTACTGCAGCTCCAGGTCGTGCAGCAGCTGCTTGACGTCGACACGCTCGATGTGCAGCCGCACCTGGCCCGAGTCGATGCGCGCCAAGTCGAACAGCGAATCGAACAGCGCATTGACCGCGTGCGTGGCGCGCACGATCTTGGGGGCGATGTCCTGCACCAGCTCGGGCTCGTTGCGCAGCCAGTCGGCGTACAGGGACAGCGCCAGCACCGGCTGGCGCATGTCGTGTGCGGCGCTGGCCAGGAAGCGGTTCTTCATGGCCACCGCCGCCACCGCCGCCTGGCGCTGCTGCGTGAGCGAGTTGATCAGGATGTGGTTGTGATAGAGCAGCTCGAAGCTGTTGCGCGCCGTCTCGTGGATGCGCCGGCTGGCGCGCAGCAGCATCCACCAGTGCAGCAGCGGCAGCGCCAGGAAGCCGTAGTTGAAGTGCGGATTGCTCAGGTCCATCTGCATGACCCGCAGCGACACGCAGGCCATCATGGTGACGAACAGCGTGTTGACATAGCGGCGCAGCAGCGGCGGATGCAGCGACAGCCCGTTGAGCGGGAAGGTGGCCACGCCCGCCACGATGAGCCAGCTCATGAACTGGTTCATGAGCGGCGTGCGCTCGAAGAAGATCAGCACCGACAGGCCCCAGACAAAGGCACTGCCGCTCCACAGCGGGTGGTAGCGCTCCATGAACTGCTGCTGCGCCGCCGAATCGCGCGCGGCGTACTGCGCGGCATACACGCGCTCGCCCCACACGCGGAATGCCGTGGCGATCAGGCCCAGCACCAGCCACACGAACAGCTGCCAGACCGGCACGTAGCCCCAGCTCAGGCCGATCATGGCCGGCATGAGGGCCGCGGCCAGCAGGTACGAGCCGCGCGCCGCGCGCATCAGGCTGCGGATGAGTTCTCCGCGAACCCATGGCTCGGCTTCGTCCGCCGTCGCGGGTGCGGGAGTCAGGCTGGCGAAGGAGGAGTTTCCCAGGCCTGCAAATGCAGAGCTGCCGCGCACGTCAGCCGCCCGTCGCCGGCTGCGCGGCCGATGCCGCCGCTGCCTGGGTCTTTTGCCGGTCCTTCCAGGCCGCCTCGTCCATCACCAGGCGAAAGCCGATATGGGACATGCTGGTGTAGGGATCGGTGCCGCGCCGGGCGCTGGGTCGATAGCTCATGCAAAAGTCTTCGTTGCAGAGGAAGGAGCCGCCGCGGGTGACGCGCTTGGGCGCGTCGATGGGCACGCCGGGCTCGCTGGGGTCGAAGCTGTCTTGCGGGCCGCGCGGGTTGTCGGCCAGCTTGCCGCTGGCGGCCTCGCGCACGAACTGGTCTGCGCGATACCAGTCGGACACCCACTGCCACGCATTGCCGGTCATGTCGTACAGGCCATAGCCGTTGGCCGGGAAGGTGCCGGCGGGGCTGGTGCCGGCCGCACCGCCGGCCTTGGCGCTGACCACCGGAAAGCGGCGCTCCTGCTGGCCCTGCCAGACGTTGGCCATCTGCTGCTTGTCGGGCGTGAATTCCTCGCCCCATGCGTAGGTGGCCTGCTCCAGGCCGCCGCGCGCGGCGAACTCCCATTCGGCCTCGGTGGGCAGGCGCTTGCCGGCCCACTTGGCATAGGCCAGGGCGTCCGCGTAGCTCACCTGCACCACGGGGTGATCGTCCTTGCCTTCGATGCTGCTGCCGGGGCCCTGCGGATGGCGCCAGTCGGCGCCGGGCACGTAGCGCCACCACCGCGTGACGTCGTTGTAGTCGACCACGGCCGGCGTTCCGACAAAGACCATGGCGCCGGGCACCAGCGCACTGTCGGGCGGGCGCGGCGTTCCGGGCGGCAACTGCACCTTCAGCGTTTCCCAATCCGCGGGCAGCTCGGCCGTGGTGCGATAGCCGGTGGCCTCGACGAAGCGGCGGAACTGCGCGTTGGTGACGTGCTGGCGGTCCATCCAGAAGCCGCCCACGCGCGCCGCATGCGCGGGCTTCTCGTTATTCTGGGCCTGCTTGCTGTCGCTGCCCATCAGGAAATCGCCGCCCGGCACCCATGCCATGCCCTCGGGTCCGGTGCGGCCGTCGCCAACACGAACCTGCGGCGCCTTCTTGCTGCCGCTGTCGGCAAGCAACGTGGCCCCGCCATAGCCTGCAGCGGCGCAGGCCACCACGGCAGCACCGACCAGCCACGCACGCCTGCTCGCCGATGGTTGCGCTACGGCCGCAGCGCTCGGCTTGGGCATCGGTGGGGGGGAGTTGCTGGCGGAGTTGCCGGCGGACTTGCGGGACTTGCTTCGACTCATTCCCGCACTGTAGCAAGAGCGTGCCACCCTTGGCACGCAGTTCCCGTCGCCCTGGCAGGCCCGCGGTGCGTGCTGGAAAACGCCGTTGCGCTGCAAGCGGCCTACGACGGCGTCTGACATCGTCCGACAGGGCCGGCACGGCGCCAGGGCATAAGGTCGCGCTCCAGAGCTGCACGCAAAGGAGCACCCCATGCAAACCGCGATCGACGGCCAGCAGGTTGCCGACTATCTCGAGACACACCACCTGGTGCTGGTCACGGCCGAATCCTGCACGGCCGGCCTGATCGCATCGCGCCTGGCCGACGTGCCCGGCGCAGGCGCCGTACTGGAGAGCGCCTTCGTGGCGTACAGCCCGCACGCCAAGCACAAGCACCTGGGCGTCAAGCCCGCCACTGTCGAGGCGCACGGCCTTGCCAGCGAGGCCGTGGCGCTCGAGATGGCGCGAGGCGCCCTCGCCCGCAGCGATGCGAACGTGGCCATCGCCAACACCGGCATCACCGAGCCGCAAGCCGGCGACCCCGAACTGGAGCCCGGCACGCAGTGCTTTGCCTGGGTGTTCCGCACCGGCCCGCTCACCGAACAGGCCTTTACCGAGACGCGCGTGTTCGGCGGCGACAGGAACGAAGTGCGGGAAGCCGCCGCCGAGCACGCGCTCGACGCGCTGGTTGAGCATCACCGCAGCCTGCATCCCTGATGCCGGCCGGGTGGCGCATTCAGTTCCAGGGCAGTCGGCAGAAGGGCCGGCCCTCCACGTCCGCCCAGACGCAGGCGCGGATGCAGGCGATGATGACGCGGCGGTCAGGTACCGGAGGTACCGCAAGCAGGCGTATGAACATGATCACACTCCTCCCGGGCCCTCAGGGCGCGCGTTCGAGCAGCCGGTGGACCCGGTAGCCCAGCAGGTACCAGAAGTAGGCCTCGGCCTCGCCGGGCACCCGCAGCCGCGAGCCCGTGATGGGGCTGACGCATTCGTAGCAATAACGCCAACCCAGGCCGTCTGCTTCTTCTTGTTGTTGCTCCCAGTTGTTCTTGTCGTGGCCGTTCATGACTGTCTCCTGCACGGGAAGATCCCGTATGCAAGGTGTAAACCCGGGCGGGAGATTTAGGCAGCGGCGGCCGGCGGCTCGCGTCGTCAGTCGCAGCGGTCAGCCGCTGTACGCCAATAGGGTGTCGGCGGGCGTCGGATTCGTCCGACACGCATCCGGCGGTTCAGGCTCGGAGTCGGGCTCGTCTTCGGTGCTGGGGCCGGCAGGCTCCGCCGGCTGGGGATTGGGATCGTCCTGGCCCGGAACGGGCTCGGGCGGCGGCTCGTCGCTGCCGGGCTGCAGGGGCCGGCCTTCTTCTTCAGCCGGCAATCTCGGTCTCGTCGGCAAGAGCTCGGCGCCCCTTCGATGTGATGGAAAGCACCTGCGCAGCCTTGTGGACCTGCGCGCCGCCCTCCAGCGTTTCGACCGGCGGAATGAGCGCATCTACCAGTTCCGCCGCGCGAAGAACGCGCAGGCGATCGATGTCGCTGGGCGCGTAGATCGCCGCGGGCAGCGCCTGGCTGGCCAGTCGCCGTAGCAGTTCCATGGGCACGAACCGTCTCCTTTTCCTGGTGTCGAAACCATCGTGGAGCCATCGGCCCGGGCATGCAAGCTTGCCCATGTTGAAGGGGTTGGCTTGAACCCGTGCGCATCTCGCGTAAAGTTCGCCCTCCCTCGGTGCCAAGAGGACGGAATACTTGCAAGACGAAAACGACCACTACAACAAGCAACAGCCGCAACAAGGCGACGCACGCGCCACCCTGCCCTCGGGCTGGCGGCTCGAACTCAAGCTCGGGCCCGACGCGGCTGGCGAATTCGGCGGCGTGGCCGAGGTCTGGGAAGGCCCGGCCATGCGCTGCCGCCTGGTGCTCACGCTGTGCGGCCAGGACCGCGCCGCGGCCGTCGCGCACGTCAATTCGCGCGTCGAAGAATGGGTGGCCGACTGGCTGGCGCGGCCGCACAGCGGCGACTCCGACTTCACGCAGCTCGAGTAGTTGCCTCGCCCTGCGGCATTGATCGAATGCCCAGGGCAGGCGGCAAGGGCGACCCTCTAGAACCGATAGGCGTAGCGCACGCGCACAAAAGTCTCGCCGGGGTTGGGCCGCTTGATGTCGGCATTGGAAAAGTGCTGCATCCGCAGCGACAACTCCTGCCGGCCACCTTCGCCGAAGCTGTAGCCCCCACCCAGCACCTCGGTGAACTGGAAGCTGGTGCTGAAGTGACGATCGACGCTGTGGTAGATGCGGTCCATCACGGTGCCGCCGAAGCCGGCCTCGCCGAACCAGGGCGAAGCGCCCTGGCCGAAGCGGTAGCGCAGCACGGCAATGGCGCCGATCTGCGCAAAGTTGCTGTGGCCATCGACCTGCGCCGCGCGCCAGTTGCTGGCGAACAGGTCCCAGTTCAACGACATCGGACCGCTGCGCAGCGACTCGTGCGGCGACCAGGGCAGCAGCGCACCCACGGTGACGGAGCTCGTGGCGCTCCCGCCGCTCAGGGTGATGCCGCCCTCGCCGTAGATGCCCATGGCTCGATCGGGGTAGGCCGACTGCGCGGCCGCCGGCGGAGGCAGCCCGACTGCGATGGTGAAGGCCAAGGCCGCGGCGCCCTTGGCCAGGTTGAAGCCTCTGCGCGATCGTGCGGCGCTGGGTGAAGTGTGGTGCGTCATGCTTTTCTTCTTGGTTCGTTTCAGGCCGGGGCGCGGCCGCAATGCCCCGGACCTGATGCGCATTCTGCTCAGTTTGCGCCGCGCGCACTGCCCAATGCGCTGACCCAACGCACCATATTGCGACTTCCTGTGGAGCCGGCTCGAGCAGATCGGGTGCCGGCCGGCGCGGGTTGGCGCCGCGCGCCGCTGAGCCCGTCAGGCCGCAGCGTTGATGGCCCGCCCGTCGAGAATGACCTCGGGAGCGCCGGTGCGTGCCAGCTGCAGCATCGCCCGCCCGAGTTGCCGGGTGGTGGTCATGGAGCCCGGGCTGAGCCGATGGACCATGCGCAGCAGCGGCCCGAGCAGGTCATACAGGATCCGGTAGCTGCGCGTCTTGGACTTGATGCCGTCCATCGGCAGGATGATGCCGGGGCGCAGCATGAAAGCCGCCCTGAACGGCATGCGCAAGAGCGCGTTCTCGGTCGCGCCCTTCACGCGCGCCCACATCGTCTTTCCGCGTTCCGTGCTGTCGGTGCCCGCGCCGGAGACATACACGAAGGTCATGCCGGAATTGACCCGCACCAGCACGGAGGCGATCGAGACGGTGAGTTCGTAGGTCAGGTGCCGGTACGCCTGCTCGCTCAGGCCCGCGGACGACACGCCCAGGCAGAAGAAGCACGCATCCACATCGCGCAGCTGGTCTTCGACGCCACGCAGGTCGAAGAGGTCTGCACGGACGATCTGGACGAGCTTCGGATCTTGCTGCGCAAGCGGCGCGCGCCCGATGCACAGCACCTGGCGCACCGATGCATCGCGCAGGCACTCGCGCAGCACGCCCTGCCCCACCATGCCGCTGGCGCCGAGGATCAGAACCTTCACGCGAGTTGCTATTCCGCCGTGCCCTTGGCCGCCGCATTCTGGGCGCGCAGGGCCGTCGGTCCGCTCAGGCTGAGGTCGGTAAAGTAGGAAAGGCCGCTGCCGTGCGTGTTGTCGGCATCGGCCGAGACGGCGATGGCCGAGATGTCGGGCGTGGCGCCGGCCGCCTCGTCGCCAAAGGCGCGGCGGTAGTCCGCGAGCACGTTGCGCTGCTCCGTCGCCCAGCCGCCCGGGCTGGTGGACGGGCCGGAGCGCAGCACCATCATGCGGATGCGGCGCGTGAAGGCATTGACGAAGGTTTCGCCGGCCGCCGCCTTCGCGTCCCACACGTAGCACAGGGTTTCGCTGGGCACGTCTTCGCCCGACAGCTTTCGCGCCGCGGCCAGGCGCAACTGCTCGCCCACCGGGAGGCGATCGGTCGCCAGGTTGAAGAACACGCAAAGCTTGGCCGCGCCGTCGTCGCCCGAGCGGGAATGCAGGTCAACCCCGTCGATGAACTTGTCGACGCGCCAGCGCCAGGAAAGCGAAGTGGAAGCGTCGAGCGGCACCTGGACCTTGTGCACCAGGTTGCCGTACGAATCGTTGGACTCCACCTTGAGCACCCGGTGGCCGTCCAATTGCGTGACCTCGAACTGGGTGGGCGTCTTGCCCGGCAGCGTGGCGAAGTGCCAGGCTGCCGGCGGCTGCGCGCCCTGGGCAGAAGCGAAGGGCGTCAGCGTTGTCGCCAGGGACTCTTCCGCGCGGGCTGTCGGCGCGCCAGAAAGTGCAGCGGCAGCTGCCAGCAGCGGCAGGGTCAGGCGCAGCAGGAGGTGTCCCGGCGATGCCAGGACGGAAGGATCGAAGGGCTGGCGAAGCGTGGCCATGGTCGGGCCTCCTGCTGGCGGTGTGGGGCAGCAAGTGTGCCTTCGTTGGCGCCTCTGATAAATCCCTCTTGTGGAGTATGTCCGTCTCGCCGATGGAAACAATCGCGCGCGCCAACTGCACCAGGAGCGTTACACCGCGAGTGCCTGCTGTCGTCGCGCTGGAGCAATCCGCTGCGAGGCGCTCGACCAGGGCCTTGCGCCCGGGCCTTGTGCGAACTCAACGCCGAGCGCGCACAAAAAAGCCCCGGCTGGCGGGGCTTCTTTGAGGTTTCCGGTCCTTGGCGTTTTGCCTTGGACCGATACCTGGAGGAGAGGGAGGGATTCGAACCCTCGGTGGGCTATGAACCCACGCCTGATTTCGAGTCAGGTACATTAGACCACTCTGCCACCTCTCCGGTGTGTGTCTATCGAGCCCACGATTCTAGCAGAGCTTTTCCAAGGCCCTGCAATCGCTGGCGCATCAAGCCTTCAAAAACTCCAGCCCGCCCAGGTAGGGCCGCAATGCGGCCGGCACCTTGATCGAGCCATCGGCCTGCTGGTGGTTCTCCAGCACGGCCACCAGCGTGCGGCCGACGGCCAGGCCGGAGCCGTTGAGCGTGTGGACCAGTTCGTTCTTGCCCTGCGCGTTCTTGAAGCGCGCCTGCAGGCGGCGGGCCTGGAAGGCCTCGCAGTTGGACACCGAGCTGATCTCGCGATAGGTGTCCTGCGCGGGCAGCCACACTTCCAGGTCGTAGGTCTTGGCCGAGCCGAAGCCCATGTCGCCGGTGCACAGCAGCACCACGCGATAGGGCAGCTCCAGTGCCTTGAGCACCGCCTCGGCGTGGCGCGTCATTTCTTCCAGCGCGTCGTAGCTCTTGTCGGGGTGCGTGATCTGCACCATCTCGACCTTGTCGAACTGGTGCTGGCGGATCATGCCGCGCGTGTCGCGCCCGGCGCTGCCGGCCTCGGAGCGGAAGCACGGGCTGTGCGAGGTGAGCTTGATCGGCAGCGCGCCCTCGGCCACGACTTCGTCGCGCACGAAGTTGGTCAGCGGCACCTCGGCGGTGGGAATGAGGTAGAGCGCCGTATGGTCGGGCTGGGCTTCGCCTTCCTGCCCGCCCTTCCTGGCGGCAAAAAGGTCGCCCTCGAACTTGGGCAGCTGGCCGGTGCCGCGCAGCGTGTCACCGTTGACGATGTAGGGCACGTAGCACTCGGTGTAGCCGTGCTGCTGCGTCTGGATGTCGAGCATGAACTGCGCCAGCGCGCGGTGCAGGCGCGCAATCTGGCCCTTCATCACCGTAAAGCGCGAGCCGGAGAGCTTCACGCCGGTTTCGAAGTCCAGGCCCAGCGCGCCGCCCAGCTCGACATGGTCCTTGGGCGCGAAGCCCAGGGGCATGGCGCCGGCACCGTTGCCGCCGCCATCCGCATGCTCGGGGCTCCAGCGGCGCATTTCGACGTTGCCGTGCTCGTCCTCGCCCACCGGCACGCTGGCGTGCGGCAGGTTGGGCACGGCCATCAGCAGGGTGTGGAGTTCGGGCTGGATCTGCTCCAGGCGCACCGCCGAAGACTCCTGCTCGGTCTTGAGCGCATTGACCTCGGCCATGAGCGCGTCCACGGGCTCGCCCTTGGCCTTGAGCGGGCCGATCTGCTTGTTCAGCGCGTTGCGCTTGGCCTGGATCTCCTCGGTACGGGTCTGCAGGCGCTTGCGCTCGGCCTCGAGCGAGCTGAAGGCGGCAACGTCGAGGTAGGGCTGGGGCGTCTTGCGCTTTTCGAGGCCAGCGACTGCGCTGGCCAGATCTTTTCGTAACAGAGTGATATCGAGCATGCGTCCGATTTTAGGTGGCCCCGCGCCGGAGATAGGATGCGCGCCTCGTCTTTCGTTTCACCACTACTCTCCAGAGGAGTCAATGCAATGCAAGCGTATTTGAGTTTCGACGGCAATGCGGCCGAGGCGCTGTCCTTCTATGCCAAGTGCCTGGACGGCAAGATCGCCTTCTCGATGACCTTTGCCGAAAGCCCGATGGGCAAGGACACCCCCGACACCTACAAGAACAAGATCATGCACGCCACGCTGGAGGCGCGCGGCCACACGCTGATGGCCTCGGACATGCCGCCGGGCATGCCGCACAAGGGTTATGAAGGCTTCACGCTCTCGGTGCAGGGCAAGGACGTGGAAGAAGGCAAGCGCCTGTTCGACGCGCTGTCGGCCGGGGGCAAGGTGACCATGCCGTTTGCCGAGACCTTCTGGGCCAAGGGCTTCGGCATGCTGGTGGACAAGTTCGGCGTGCCTTGGATGGTCAACTGTGAGCATTGAGTCCCTCGGCTCTCACCCCCTTCGGCCCTTGTAACGCCACCCCCGCGAGGGGGAGACCCCACCCGGTGCGTGGCTGGCGTCTTGCGGCTCGCTTCAGATTGCCGCGTGCTCACTCGGCTAATTGAGGGTGCCGGGGTCTACGTTGGCGCCGCAGATGATCAGGCAGATCTTTTCGCCGGCCTTGGGCCGGTAGGCGCCTGACTGCAGCGCGGCCAGGGGCAGTGCCGCCGCGGGTTCGACGGCCAGCTTCAGTTCTTTCCATAGCCACAGCTGGGCGCTGCGGATGGCTGCGTCGGGCAGGACCAAGGCGTCGCCGACATGCGCCTGCGTGAGCTCCCAGGCAAAGTTGCCGATTCGGCGAGCGCCCAGCGAATCGGCGGCGATGCCGCCGACTTCGACGTCCACCGGCTGGCCGGCTTCGCGGGCGCGGAACAAGGTGGGGGCCAGCTCGGGCTCC
>JAFECZ010000170.1 GCA_018241905.1 Pseudomonadota bacterium | reverse complement strand
GCACGAAGAACTGGACGAAGGCGATCCCGCTGTAGGCCAGGAAGCTGCCGAAGATGATGAGCGGCAGCGCGAACTTCTTCTCGTGGCTGTACAGGCCAGGCGCCACGAACATCCACGCCTGGTACATGAGCCAGGGAAGCGCCAGCAGCACCGCGGCCATCAGCAGCACCTTCAGCGGCACGAAGAAGGGCGAGAACACCCCCACCGCGATCAGCTTGGCATCGGGCGGCATGTGCGCCTTGATGGGCACCGCAATCCAGTCGATGAGGCCCGACGGCCCGGGCCAGATGGCCAGCAGCACACCAGCCACGGCCAGCCCGTAGATGCAATACAGCAGCCGGTCGCGCAGCTCCATGAGGTGCGCGACAAAGGGCTGCTCGGTGCCAGCGAGTTCGTCTTCTTTGTTCTTGTCGGATTCAGCCATGGATCGTGGGTGGGCCGGTATCCGGCACGCGTTGAAACGCGAAAAAGGGCGCGCAGGGTGCGCGCCTTTGCTAGTTGATCTTGTGCGGGCGGTAGCGCGCCACCCGTGCGGCGCCGGACAGCGCCTTGGTGCGCACGCCGTTGCGCGCCTTGTACCACTGGGGCGTGGCCCCCTGCTTCAAGCGCCAGTTCTTGCGCGGGTGCTTGTATTGGGGGTAGTCGGGCGGCGTCTCGAGCGGCGTGAAGGGCAGGCTCTCGCCTTCCAACTGCTGCTTGACCCCTTCGGCCTCGGTGCGGATGCTCTGCTCCACATCGCGAGCAGCGCTCTCGACCGTGTCCTTCATCTTGCGCAGTTCGTCGAGCTCCATCGACCGGTTGACCTCGGCCTTGACGTCGTTGACATAGCGCTGCGCCTTGCCGAGCAAGGTGCCGACGGTACGCGCCACCCGAGGCAGCTTTTCCGGGCCTATGACGACCAGCGCCACGGCGCCGATCAGTGCCAGCTTGGAAATGCCGAGTTCGAGCACGTGGACAGCAGCCGGATCAGGACTTCTGACGCGCTTCGACGTCGATGGTCGGCTTCTCGGCAGAGGTGGCCGAAGTCACCTGTGCCGGCGGCGCGGCCGGTGCGTCGGGCGCGGAGCCGTCCTTCATGCCGTCCTTGAAACCCTTGACGGCGCCACCCAGGTCGGAGCCCATGTTCTTGAGCTTCTTGGTGCCAAACACCATCACGACGATGAGCAGCACGATCAGCCAGTGCCAGATAGAAAACGAACCCATGGAAAGCTCCTGAAGAATTGCTGCAATTTTAGACGGGCAGAGATGTCAACCCCGTGCCCATGGGCGGGGACCGCCCATGACGTGAACGTGGAGATGTTGCACTTCCTGGCCACCTTCCGCACCGGTATTGACCACGACGCGGAATCCGCCCTCCGGGTAGGGACGGCAGCCATTTTCGAGCGCCAGCCTGGGCGCCAGTGTCATGATTTTTCCCATCAGCGCGCCATCTTCGGGCGTGAGTTGGGCCATGGACGGAATGTGGCGCTTGGGCACCAGCATGAAATGCACGGGCGCCCAGGGGGCGATGTCGTGGAAACCGAACAGTTCCTCGTCCTCGTAGACCTTCTTGGAAGGAATCTTGCCTTCGATGATCTTGCAGAAGATGCAGTTCGGATCATGCGACATTCGTGGGCTCCATGGGTTGGCCGGCGTTCATGCGCACCATCCCCTTGACGATGCGATAGAGAAACCAGATCGAGATCAGCGCCCAGGCGATCCAGCCGGGCACATAAAGAAGCAGATAGAGCGGAATGGTTACCACGTAGAGCACGCCCGCCCAGAGTACCGAGCGGATGCGCCAGCTGAAGTGCGAGGCCTGCCAGGTGCCGGCCGCGTCGTCGCGCTTGACCAGGTCCATGACCAGCGCAACCAGCAGCAGGCCGATGGAAACGTAGGCGCCGGGCACCACCGCGGCCACCGCCACCACCAGGTGCAGGATGTAGCTGACCCAGCCCCAGGTCTTGAGCGATTCGTCGGCTGGCGAAGGAATGATGTCGTTGGCCATCGTCTCGGGGCTCCTCTTGCCGATGATGAATCAGTCGTTCGAGGCTTCGCGGGCCTGCGCCTTGCGCAGCGCCTTTTCCTCGATGCCGCTGGTGCCCTCGCGGCGCTCCAGTTCGGCCACCACGTCGGCCGGCGACAGCCCGTAGTGCGCCAGCGCGATCATGCTGTGGAACCACAGGTCGGCCACCTCGTAGATCACCTTCTGGCGGTCGCCGCCGTGGTCGGCATCCTTGGCGGCCATGACCACCTCGGTGGCCTCTTCGCCGATCTTCTTCAGGAAGGCGTCGGGCCCCTTGTGCAGCAGTCGGGCCACGTAGCTCTTGTCGGGGTCGCCGCCGCGGGCCGGCAGGCGGCTTTCGATCACGGCGGCAAGGCGTGCCAGGGCGTCTGTACTACTCATCTTCTTGGAATCTACTTGTAGATGCTTTCGGGGTCTTTCAAGACCGGCTCGGTCACGACCCACTGGCCATTCTCGTATTTGCTGAAGAAGCAGCTGTGACGCCCGGTGTGGCAGGCAATGCCCGGCTCGTGGCCCAGCTGGGTGACCTTGAGCAGCACCACGTCGTTGTCGCAGTCGATGCGGATCTCGTGCACGGTCTGCACGTGGCCCGACTCCTCGCCCTTGAACCACAGCTTGCCGCGAGAGCGGCTGAAATACACGGCGCGGCCCAGTTCGGCCGTCTTGGCCAGGGCCTCGCGGTCCATCCAGGCGAACATCAGCAGGTCGCCGCTGTCGGCCTCCTGCGCGATCACCGGCACCAGGCCGTTCGCGTCCCATTTCACTTCGTCGAGCCAGTTCATCGCGCGATCATCGCCGAACAGGGATTCCGCGCGCTTGCATGCAGTCTTTGGCCTGGCCCACGGTGTATTCGCCGTAGTGGAAGATGCTGGCCGCCAGCACTGCATCGGCCCCGCCCTGCTGCACGCCATCGGCCAGGTGGTCGAGGTTGCCCACGCCGCCCGAGGCGATGACCGGCACGCTGACCGCATCGCTCACCGCCCGGGTGAGCGCCAGGTCGAAGCCGCTCTTGGTACCGTCGCGGTCCATGCTGGTGAGAAGGATCTCGCCGGCGCCGCGGCGGGCCATTTCGACGGCCCATTGCACCGCATCCAGGCCGGTGTTCTTGCGCCCCCCGTGGCTGTACACGTCCCAGCCCGGCCCCACCGGCCGGCCGTCGGCACCGGGGCGCTGCTCGTCCTGCGCGCTGCGGCGCTTGGCGTCGATGGCCACCACGATGCACTGGGCGCCGTACTTGGCCGAGGCGTCGGAAATGACCTGCGGATCGGCAATGGCCGCCGAGTTGAAGCTGGTCTTGTCCGCGCCGGCGTTGAGCAGGCGCCGCACGTCGGCCACGGTGCGCACGCCCCCGCCCACCGTCAGCGGAATGAACACCTGCGAAGCCACGGCTTCGATGATGGGCAGGATGAGGTCGCGCCCGTCGCTGGTGGCGGTGATGTCCAGGAAGGTGAGTTCGTCGGCGCCCTGCGCGTTGTAGCGCGCGGCGATCTCGACCGGATCACCGGCGTCGCGCAGTTCGACGAAGTTGACGCCCTTGACGACGCGGCCTCCGGTGACGTCAAGGCAGGGAATGATTCGCTTGGCAAGCATGATGAGACAAAGAAAAAGAGGACTAGGCCAGGGTCAGCTCTTGCCAACCCTTCCATTGGGCACCGCCGTGCAATTGCACCGGCTCGTCGATCCGCGCCGCTTCCACGCACAGCATGTGGCGATAGCCGTCGTCGGGCAGGTCGGCCAGTTTCGCGCTCAATTGTGCGCCGGGGTTCCACACCACCGTTTCCGTACAGCTTGCACTTTGCCGGATCGCCAGCGTGCCGCCGGGCTGGACGAGCCGCAAACCGCCGGCGGGCGATGCATACACGCTGTCGAACTCGGCATTGAAGCGCAAGGCGGGCGCCATCTCGACGTGGCGGTCGTCGCGCACCGCATCCCACCGGTTGGCCCCCAGGAGGCCCTCCAGGCGCACGTCGGCGATCTCGTCGACGCGCAGGTAGGTGTGCAGGGCCGCCGCAAAGGTCCAGGGCGCCGATCCGGTGTTGTCCACGGTCAGGGTCATGCGCAGGCTGCCCGGCTGCAGCGCCACCCGCAGTTCGGCGCGGAAGGCATGGGGCCAGTAGGCGCGCGTGGCGTCCCCGTCGTGCAGCACCAGGGCCAGTTCGCGCGGCACGGCGGCATGGTCTTCCAGTTGCCAGGGCATGTTGCGCACGAAGCCGTGCTTGGGCAGCGGGCCGCGCTGGTTGAACTGCGGAAAGCAGATGGGCACCCCGCCGCGGATGGCGCTGTGCCCGTCCATCAGCGCTTGCGGGCTGAGATACATCCGCTCGGTCCCGCCGCTGGTCCACGACAGCACCTGGGCACCGTGCCGCGCCACCACGACTGCGTCGCCTTCGGGCAGCGCAAGTCGAAAGGCGGGCAGGCCGTGAAATTCGAGGCTTTGGATGGACATCCCTCGATTCTAGGGAGCCGCGGGGGCCGGCAATGAATGCGGGTCAACGGCGCCCGCAAGCCGGGCGGCATTGCGGCAGCCGCAAAAATCGCATGAAATGAGTGACCGTCCGACGAAGGGACCGGTGCGGCGGCTTGAAGAAGGACACCAACACCTCAGAGGGGCCACATGAGAAAACTGCCACCTGCGCTCTGGATCCTGATTGCCATGGTGATCGGCGTGCTGCTCGGCCACATGGTCCACGCCAGCTTTCCGGACATCAAGGTCGCCAGCGAGATCGCCGGCTACATCTCGCTGGTTTCCGACGTGTTCCTGCGCCTGATCAAGATGCTGATCGGGCCGCTGGTGTTCTCCACGCTGGTGGTGGGCATTGCGCACATGGGTGACGCGGCCTCGGTGGGGCGGGTGTTCGGCAAGTCGCTGGCCTGGTTCGTCACCGCATCGCTGGTTTCGCTGGTCCTGGGCCTGATCATGGCCAACCTGCTGCAGCCCGGCGCCAACCTGGGCCTGCCGCTGCCGGACATCGGCAGCTCGGCCAACCTGGCCACCTCCAAGTTCACCGTCAAGGACTTCGTCACGCACCTGGTGCCCAAGTCCTTTGCCGAGTCCATGGCCAACAACGAGATCCTGCAGATCGTGGTGTTCTCGATGTTCTTCGGCGTGGCGCTGGCCTCGCTGGGCGAGAAGGCCCGCACGCTGATCAACGCCATCGACGAGCTGTCGCACGCCATGCTCAAGATCACCGGCTACGTCATGAAGCTGGCGCCCCTGGCCGTGATGGCCGCCATGGCTGCCACCGTGGCCGTGAACGGGCTCGGCATCCTGCTCAAGTTCGCCGTGTTCATGGGCGACTTCTACATCAGCCTTTTCCTGCTGTGGGGCCTGCTGGTGTTTGCCGGCTACATCTTCCTGGGCCGGCGCGTGTTCAAGCTGCTGGTGCTGATCAAGGAGGCTTTCCTGCTCTCCTTTGCCACGGCGAGTTCCGAGGCGGCCTACCCCAAGATCCTGGATGCGCTCGACCGCTTCGGCGTCAAGCGCAAGATCTCCAGCTTCGTGATGCCCATGGGCTACTCGTTCAACCTGGACGGCTCGATGATGTACTGCACCTTCGCCGTGCTCTTCATCGCGCAGGCCTACGACATCCACCTGTCGCTGGGCACCCAGGTCACCATGCTGCTGATCCTGATGCTCACCTCCAAGGGCATGGCCGGGGTGCCGCGCGCCTCGCTGGTGGTCATTGCCGCCACGCTCAACCAGTTCGACATTCCGGAAGCCGGCTTGCTGCTCATCCTGGGCGTGGACACCTTCCTGGACATGGGCCGCTCGGCCACCAATGCGGTGGGCAATTCCATCGCCACGGCGGTGGTGGCCAAGTGGGAGGGCGAGCTGATGTCGGAAGACGACGCAGCGGCCAACGTGAAGGCGCTCGACTCCGAGGCGCAGGCTTCTCTTGCACATCCGGGGCACTCCTGAAATGCCCGCCTTTCGATTGGCTTGCGCCTGGTGGTTTGCGGCGCCCGCCGTTGTCTTGTCCGCGGCACTGGGCGGCGCCTGCCTGGCGCAGGAGCCGACGGCCCAGGCGCCAGCGGCCACTTCCGCCCAACTCAGTGGCACCCTGGCAAAGGTGCGCGCCTCGGGCACCATCGCCGTGGGCCATCGGGCGTCCTCGGTGCCGTTCTCTTATCTGGACGCGAACAAGCAACCCATCGGCTACACGGTGGAGCTGTGCAAGCAGCTGGTGGCCGCGATCGGTGAAGCGGTGCACCGCCCGCTCGACATCCGCTGGGTTCCCGTCACGGCCGAGACCCGCGTGGACGCCGTGGCCAGCGGGCAGGTCGACCTGGAGTGCGGCTCGACCACCAGCAACCTGGAGCGCCGCAAGCGCGTGGACTTCTCGCCCGTCATCTTCGTGGCGGGCACCAAGGTGCTGGTGAAGAAGGACTCGCCCATCCGCGATTTCCGCGACCTGGCCGGCAAGGCCGTCGCGGTGACGCGCGGCACCACCAACGAGAAGGCGGTGCGCGACCTGTCGCAGAAGTTCAAGCTGGGAATCCGCATTCTGGACGCGGACGAACAGGCCCAGGGTCTTGCCCTGGTGGTGCGCGGCGAGGCCGAGGCCTTTGCCAGCGACGACGTGCTGCTGCGCGGCCTGATCGCGCAGTATGCCGCCACGTCCGAACTCGAGGTGCTGGGCGACTACCTGTCCTACGACCCTTACGGGGTGATGTTCCGCAAGAGCGACCCGCTTCTTGCCCAGGTCGTGAAAGACAGCTTCCAGGCGATGGCGGCCAGCGGAGAGATCGAGCGGCAATACACGCGCTGGTTCCTCGGCAAGCTTCCGTCCGGCGGCAGCATCAACCTGCCGATGAGCGCGCAGCTCGAATCGATCATCCAGGCGATGGCCCTGAAGGCGCAGTAGGCGTTTCGGGCCGTCTCGCGCCTTGATGCGATAGACCTGCGGCGCATCGCCGTCAGCCGGACTAACCCTAGCTGGCTGCACTGCCTGCCAACCGATATAACCCGGCGGCGACTCGTTCGCAGCCGGCTCGCGCGCGCCTCTCGCGCGGCCCGCTGCGGCCCAGAACTATCCCGACACTTCGGCCAGGAGATGTGTGATGCAAGTTCGATCCATTGCTCGTTCGCAGCAATCCCCCGCTCACCCAGGATTTCTTCGCCCCGCGTGGCGCCTGCTGCCGCTGGCAGCGTTTCTTGCCATGGTTCCGGTGCTTTCGCTGGCGGCCGGCGTCAGTGTGAAGATGGATTTCGACAGCCCGGCCACCAGTCCCTTCCCGAGCGACCGCTTCACCGTGCCCGACTGGACGCAGAACACCTACAAGCGGGTGAACCTGCCCAAGCCCGACTGCGCGGTGCGCGTGTCCGACTGCCAGGACATCGACGTCATCAACACGCTGGACGGCTTCAACACGCAGCCGCGCATCACCATTCCTTTCACCGGCGACATCGACCCGGCCACGGTGACCAGCGACACCGTGTACCTGCTCAACCTGGGCGACACGCTGTCGGGCCAGGGCGCGGGCGACAGGGTGGGCATCAACCAGGTGTCGTGGGATCCGGCCGGCAAGGTGCTGGTGCTCCAGTCCGACGAGCTGCTGCAGGAGCATTCGCGCTACGTGCTGGTGGTGACCGACGGCATCCGCGACGCCGCCGGCGACCCCATCGAAGGCGGCCGCTTCTCCTACCTGCGCCAGGGACCGGGTCCCAAGGACGAGCCGCCGGGGCGCGACTGGGCCGACTACCGCCGCTCGCTGCAGGATGCCGATCGCTGGATCCGGCCGCCGCGCAACCATGTGGTGTCGCTCAGCGTGTTCACCACGCAGAGCATCTCGGCCGACCTGCGCAAGATCCGTGATCAGATCCGCAGCGCCACGCCCGGGCCGGTCAACTTCGTGATCGGCAATTCGGGCACCGTACGCGCCGTGTTCCCGCTGGCGCAGGTGGCCGGCATCGAATGGAACCGCCAGACCGGCACGGCCGCATTCACGCCGACGCCGGTGCCGGTAGCGGCGCTGGGCGTGGTGCCCGGCGCCGTCGGGCGCCTTGCCTTCGGCACCTTCCGTTCGCCCGACTACATGAACGCGCAGCGCGTCATCCCGGCCACCGGCACGCTGCTGGGCCAGCCGGCGCCGCAGGGCAGCAATGACCTGGTGGTGGAGATGTTCCTGCCCAGCACGCCGCGGCCCGCGGGCGGCTGGCCGGTGGCCATCTTCGGCCACGGCTTTACCGACAGCATGTACGGCGCGCCGTGGACGGTCGCCTCGGTGCTCGCCTCGCGCGGCATTGCCACCATGGCCATCAGCGTGGTGGGCCATGGCGGCGGGCCGCTGGGCACGCTCAAGGTCACGCCCGTGGGCGGCGCGCCGGTGACGGTGCCCTCGGGCGGACGCGGCATCGACCAGGACGGCAACGGCACCATCGATTCCACCGAAGGCGTGGGCGCGGTGGGCGCGCAGACCATCGTCTCCAGCCGCGACGGCCTGCGCCAGACGGTGGTCGACCTGATGCAGCTGGTGCGGCAGATCCAGGCCGGCATCGACGTGGACGGCGACGGCTCGGTCGACTTCGACCGCAACCGCATCTACTACGCGGGCCAGTCCTTCGGCGGCATCTACGGCACCATCTTCCTGGGCATGGAAGGGGCGGTTCGCGCGGGCGTGCCCAATGTGCCGGGCGGCTCCATCACCGAGGTGGCGCGGCTGGGCGGCTTCCGGGTGCTCACCGGCCTGGCGCTGGCCACGCGCCAGCCGCAGCTGCTGAACCTGCCGCCGTCGCCCACGCTGCCCGTTCCGCTGAACTTCAACGAGAACATTCCGCTGCGCAACCTGCCGCCGCTGGTGAACACCGTGCCGGGCTCGGCCGCCATCCAGCAGGTCTTGGAGAACAACACCTGGGTGCAGCAGACGGGCAACCCGGTGAGCTATGCGCCCTACATCCGCAAGCAGCCGCTGCCGGGCAACGCGCCCAAGCCGGTGATCGTGCAGTTCGCCAAGGGCGACATGACGGTGCCCAACCCGACCTCCACCGCGCTCCTGCGTGCGGGTGAACTGGCGGACCGCGCCCTGTTCTACCGCAACGACCTGGCCTTTGCAGCCACCGGCGGGCAGGTCCCGAAGAACCCGCACACCTTCCTGACCAACATCGGCGGCAGCCAGGCGAGCGCGCTGCTGGCGGTGCAGGCGCAGACCCAGATCGCGCTGTTCTTCGCCAGCGACGGCGCGCAGGTGATCGACCCGGACGGCTCCGGGCCGCTGTTCGAGATGCCGATCGTCCCGCCGCTGCCTGAAACGCTCAACTTCCTGCCCTGAAGCGGCACGGGGGTCTTGCGTCAGGCCAGGAAACGCTCGGCCAGCAGCACCCAGTAGGCTGCGCCGAGCGCGACGTTGTCGTCGTTGAAGTCGTAGCCGGGGTTGTGCACCATGCAGGCCCCGGCGCTGTCGCCGTCGCCATTGCCGATCAGCAGGTAGCTGCCCGGCACCTTCTCGAGCATGAAGGCGAAGTCCTCGCTGCCGGTGAGCGGCGGGCCTTGCAGCGTCACGCGGCCGGCGCCCGCCAGTTCCAGCGCCACCTGCCGGGCGAACTCTGTTTCCTTGGGCGTGTTGACCAGCACCGCGTAGCCCTTGCGCCAGTCGACCTCGGCGGTGCAGCCAAAACTATCGGCCTGCGCGGCGACGATGGCCTTGATGCGCTTTTCCAGCAGCCCGCGCACTTCGCGGTCGAGCGCGCGCACGCTGATCTCCAGCGTGGCGCTGGCCGGAATCACGTTGTTGGCCTTGCCCGCGTGAATGGCGCCCACCGTGACCACGCCCATCTGCAGCGGATCGACGTTGCGCGAGACCACGCTCTGCAGCGCCATGACGATGCTGGCCGCCGCCACCACCGGGTCGGCGGTGCGGTGCGGCATGGCGCCATGGCCGCCCACGCCCTTCACCACGATGGTGGCGTAGTCGGACGAGGCCATGGCCGCGCCCTCGCGCA
>JAFECZ010000016.1 GCA_018241905.1 Pseudomonadota bacterium | reverse complement strand
CAGTTCCAGCGCTGGCCGAAGGGCACGTTCAACACTGGAGTTATGGCGGTGCGACCGGGCCCGCTCGGTGGGCCGGCCTCGAACCCGAATTCAGTGTCTGCGGGGTGGGGCGCGAGCAGTCGCCGATTGACATCCGGCACGAAGCAACCCAGAAGATGGAACTGCCGCGGATCCAGTTCGACTACCGGCCATCGCCGCTCAGGATCATTGACAACGGCCACACCATCCAGGTTGCCTATGCGCCAGGCAGCTTCATCGACGTGGCCGGGCATCGCTATCAGCTGGTTCAGTTCCACTTTCACAAGCCCAGCGAGGAAAGCATCGATGGCAAGCACTCCGCGATGGTTGCGCACCTTGTCCACCAGGACGCTGAAGGGCAACTCGCCGTGGTAGCAGTCATGTTGACTCCGGGTGCCCTCAATCCTGCGGTGGCCCTCATCTGGAACAACCTGCCGATCCGCAAGGGTACGCAAGTCGAGGCGGCGGGCGTGAACGTGGACGCGGCCGAATTGTTGCCATCTGATCGGGGCTACTACACTTTCAATGGGTCGCTCACGACGCCACCGTGCAGTGAAAAGGTGACTTGGTACGTCCTGCAACAATCGTCAACGCTGTCTTTGGGCGAGATCGAGCGCTTCGCTCGTGCATATCCGATGAATGCGCGCCCGACGCAGCCGCTCAATGGACGCACAGTTCGCGCCTCGCAATGAGTGTCCGGATGCGCTGGCGACCAGACCGTTCGCCAACGGGCGATCTATGGAGCGCTGACACTGCAAGGGACTGTTCGTGACAAGATTGATGACAAGATTAAGGGATTGATGACAAGAAAGCTGCACGGGCCCTGGAGCTTTGCAACTTGGAGAGCCGAAGACCGCTCCAGCCACAGCGCCGATGATGGACCACGATGACCACCGCGAACCTGTGTGTCCGAAGGGCCCGCTCACATTGGCCGGTGACCCCGAACGACCGGTTGTGGCCGACTGGTCGGCTTACCCCTCAAAGTACAGCACCTCCTCAAGCTGAACTGGGTCCTTTGGCCAGGCCAAGGCGCATCGCGGGCGTGCTTCCACGCGGCGCTTCTGGCCGGGCGTCTCGGCAATGCCCAGCGCGGCACATCCAATGGTCTTGCAGAAGTTGACCTGGATGCCGTCGACGGCCTCAGGAAAGCGAAAACCTGACGGAAATATCCTGGCCAGAAAAAGCCCTCCGACCCCAAGGCAGGGCGGCTCTATGTCGCGATGGGCTCCGGGTCGCCGACGAGCGACGATGCTGGGATGCCAAGTGTCAACAAGCGCCGAATCATGTGCAAGGTCAGCGGACGTTTTCCATTGAGCACTTCATAGACGGTTGCGCGGTCCGATGTACGGAACCATGTCGCCAATCGTCAAGCCGCTCTGACTCATGCAGAATTTGATCGCCTCGATCGGATCGGGCGGGGCCATGGCGTAGTGCCTGGATTCGTAGACTTCAACGAGCGTGCCTAGTACTTCCAGCGCCTCACCTTCAGGCGAATCGGGCGCGGGATCGAGTTCGACAAGGTCAGAGACCTGCGCAAGCATTGCACGGTAACTGGCCTCATCTCGGATGGGGCGGACTTCCATATTCGTCACTCCTTTGACTATGGGGGCTCGCTGACTACTTTGTCTCACCTATCGTCTCGGTGTTGATGAGATCGTGTTCCGCGTGAGTGCCAATGAATTTCACAAATCCCCACGGGGCTTCGTAGGTGAAGGCCACGATCAGCCGGCATTTGTTGCCTGTCCCAAATTGGGACTTCAGCACCATGTGGTTTTGACTCGCTGCAAGGATGGCGGCACGAAAGGTTCCTTCTAGGTGTCGGCCGAGCCGCCCAAGTGGGAGAACACAACGTGCACATCGATCGAGGGTTGGCGGTCGCAATGGCCTGACGATGGCGCGTGCATGGCCCCTGGAGGCGCGGTTGATCCTTGGCAGGGGCGACCGCGTTGCGCTTCACTCCAAGGCTTGAAAGAAACCTGCGGCTTGAAGATTGCGCGTCGCGATTTCCAGGATGCGGGCCGTGGTGTCGCTGCGGTGGTGCGAGAGGTAGCTGAAGTAGTAGGGCACCAGCGGCACGTGGGGCTTGGCGTGCAGCACCTTCACTGCGTTTGCCGCCACGTAGGGCCGGGCGATGGAGGCCGGCAGCATCGCGATGGCATGGCCGGACACGACCAGCGAGACCATCAGGGACAGCGAGTTGCAGGCGCTGTAGTCCTCGAACGCATAGCCGTCGGATGCGAGCCACCGCGACGCCGAGGCATGCAAAGTGGAGGGCGGGGCGTTGGAGACGATGCGGTGGTTCAGAGCATGCGCGGGCAGGAAGTCGCCCTCGGGCACCATCAGGTCGGCCGGCGCGATCCACTGGTGCTCGGTGAGGCCGATGAACTGGCTGGTGACGTCCGGCTGGGTGCTCTGGCCGGTGTGCAGGGCCGCATCGAGCGCATGGCTGTTGATCTTCTCCAGCAGCTGTGCGCCCCCGCCCACTGTCAGCTCCACCCGCAAGGCGGGGTAGCTGTCCTTGATGTCCTTGAGGATCTGCGGCATGCCCACGGTGGCGCAGGACTCGTCGACCCCGAGCCGGATCAGCCCGGTGATGGTCTGCCGAAGGTCCAGCCGGGCCATCTCCTGCGCCGAGGACATGACGCGTTCCGCATAGACCAGCACGTTGCGGCCCAGCTCGGTGACCTGCAGGCGCTGGTTCTGGCGCTCGAAGAGCTGGATGCCCAGCTCCTCCTCCAGGTCGCGGATGCGATGGGAGACCGCAGGCTGCGTCAGGTGCAGGTGCCGGGCGGCTGCGTGCACCGTGCCGAGGCGGGCGGTCCAGACGAAGGCCTCGAGCTGGTGCAGGGTGAATCTCATTGATTAGGAATCCGAATTAACGACGCTCAGAATTTCTCAATATCCGGAAAGCCGCTGCCTTCCTACCATTTCTTCCATTCGACAAGGACGATAAACCCAAATGAATGGAATCGAACTGAGCGCCATGCCACCTCCCGGCGACCCGGAACTTCTGGCAACGGTCTGCGAGGCCGAACCCGCGACGATCGGGCACTTTCACGCGCAGGGCTTCCTGCACCCCCGCATCCGCGCCATGGCGGCTGCGCGGCGCACGGCCGGCGTGGCCGTCACCGTGCGATGCGAAGGCACCGACGGCGCCATCCTGCACCACGCGCTCGGGCAGCTACGGCCCGGCGACTTCCTGGTGATCGATCGCGCCGGCGACGAGCTGGTGGCCTGCCTCGGCGGCGCGAGTGCCCTGGCGGCCCGACTGCGCGGCGCCGCGGGCGTGGTGGTGGACGGCTGCGTCACCGACATCGAGGAGCTGCGCCAAACCGGGCTTCCAGTGTGGGCGCGGGGGCTGAGCGCGCGCACCACGCGCGGCGACGGGCGGGTGGGCACTTTCTGTCGACCGGTGGAATGCGGCGGACAGCAGGTGCGGCCCGGCGACATCGTGCTGGCCGACGAGAACGGCGTGCTGGTGATGGCGCCCGAGGAAGCGCGGGGCCTGGCCTGCAAGGCTATCGCGCTGCAGCAGGCGGAGCAGCAGACCCTGGCGCGCCTGCGGGCGGGCGAGACCTATCCGCAGATCCTCGGCACGGTGCTGCAGGGCCAGGAGGCACGGCAATGAACAAGCAAATCACGCCGGCGGCGTTCCCGCCGATCTCGCAACTCGCGGCCGACCTGCGCAGCGGCAAGGCGACCTCGGTGGCCCTGACGCGCGAGTGCCTCGCCCGTATCGCGAAGCACGACGGCCATTTCCGCAGCTTCCTCGCGGTCTACGACGAGGAGGCGCTCGCCGCGGCCGCGCAGGCCGACCAGGAGATCGCGGCCGGCCGCTGGCGCGGCCCACTGCACGGCATTCCCGTGGCGCTGAAGGACCTGGTGGACCTGCAGGGCAAGCCCACCACCGCCGGCTCGCCGCTGCTGAAGGACAACATCGCCAGCGAGGACGCGGCAATCGTCGAGCGCATCCGCGCCGCTGGCGGCATCGTCGTGGGCAAGACGCACATGGTGCAGTTCGCGCTGGGTGCCTGGGGCACCAACCCGCACATGGGCACGCCCCGCAACCCGGCAGGCCAGGCCGACGACACTCTGGCGCCTGGCGGCTCCAGCAGCGGGTCCGCCGTGGCGGTGGCCGCGCATCTGGTGCCCTGGGCGATCGGCTCGGACACCGGCGGCTCGGTGCGCGTGCCCGCGGCCTTCTGCGGCATCGTGGGCTTCAAGCCCACCATCGATGCGCTGCCGCGCGGCGGTGTCTATGCACTGAGCGAGACCTTGGACAGCCTGGGCGTGCTGACCACTTCGGTGGACGACGCGCTGCAGTGCGCCAAGGCGCTGAAGCTGGACGTTGACGCCTGCGAACCCGCGAGCCTGCGCATCGGCCACCTGGAGGCCGGTGAGCTCGGGTCGCTGGAGCCGGCGGTGGCACAGTGCCTCGCGCGCAACCTGCAGGTACTGCAGGACGCGGGCTTCACGCTGGTGCCCTTCAGCTTCCCGGCGCCGCTGGCGGACTTCAAGGAAGTGACCAACGCCATCATGATCTCCGAGGGCGCGGCGGTGAACGACCGCTTCCTAAGCGACCCGGCTCTGCCCATCGACCCTTCGGTGCGGCCGCGCCTCATCGCTGCGCGTGCGACCACCGTGGTGCAGCACATGCAGGCCCGGACCACAGCCGCGCGCTGGCAGCGCCAGTTCGCGCAGGAGATGCGTCGGTTGGGCCTGAGCGCGGTCGCCATGCCCGTGACCTCGGCGCCCGCTCCGCGTGTCGAGGACGTGGACCACAACCTGGCCCCGGTGCACTTCACCCGCCCCGTCAACCTCCTTGCGCTGTGCGGCATCTCGCTGCCGGCCGGCGAGGACCAGCGTGGCCGCCCGATCGGACTGCAGCTGGTGGGCCAAGCCGGAGAAGACTTTGCACTGCTGGGCGTCGCCGCCCAGGTCGAGGCCGCCCTGAACACCGGCAAGGAGACCCGCCATGCTCGTTAGGAAAGCACTCGCGCTGCTGCTCGTGGCCTGCTGCGCGCAGGCCGCCGTGGCCCAGGACTACCCCAGCAAGCCGGTGAAGCTGGTCGTGCCCTTTCCGCCGGGCGGCAGCGTGGACCTGGTCGCGCGCCTGGTGGGCAAGAGCCTGCAGGATTCGCTCAAGCAGCCTTTTGTGGTGGACAACAAGCCCGGCGCTTCCGGCAACATCGGCGCGGCCTTTGTCGCCGCGTCGCCGCCGGACGGCTACACGCTGCTGGTGGGTAGCGCGGGCGTGTTCGCGGCCAACCAGTACCTGTACGCCAACCCGCCCCTCGATCCGCAGAAAGCCTTCGCGCCCATCATGCGCATCGTCGACCAACCCAACATTCTCGTGGTGAGCCCGCAGTCGCCGGCGCACAGCGTGAAGGAGTTGATCGCGCTGGCGAAGGCCCGTCCGGGCAAGGTGAGCTTCGGCAGTGCCAGCGTGGGCTCGGCGCAGCACTTCGCCAGCGAGATGTTCATGCAGCAGGCCGGCGTGCAGATGCTGCACGTGCCCTACAAGGGCGGCGCACCAGCGCTGACCGACCTCATGGGCGGACAGATCGACATGCTGTTCGACACCTCGCCCACCGCGCTGCCCTACGTCAAGAGCGGCAAGCTGCGCGCGCTGGCCATCACCAGCAGCCAGCGCTCGCCCCTGCTGCCCGACGTGCCCACGATGAAGGAGGCCGGTCTACCGGCCTTCGAGGTGGTGACCTGGACCGGCATCGCGGCGCCGGCCGGCACGCCGCAGCCGGTCATCGACAAGATCAACGCTGCCATCAAGGCCGCGCTGGGCGGCGAGCTGAGTCGTCAGTTGGCCGAGACCTCGCTTATTCCCGTGGGCGATACGCCCGCCGCCTTCCGCGAGTTCATCCGCAAGGACGCCCAGAGCTACGAAGCGCTGGTCCGTTCCGCCCAGATCACGCCGCAGTAGGCGGCGCCTCCTTTCCCTCCAACCCCGTGGCCCCTTCGCTTGGGGCGCGGTCACCCCTGCTCGACTGCACGCACATGAAGACCGTACTGCTTTCCTTTTTCTCGGCCGCATCCATCCTCGCTTGCGGCGCGGCGCAGGCCGCCGACTTCCCGGATCGGCCCATCCGCATCGTGGTTCCGTACCCGCCGGGAGGCGCCTCGGATGCGGTGACGCGCCTGGTGGGCCAGAAGCTCTCCGAGCGGCTCAAGCAGCCGGTGGTGGTGGACAACAAGCCAGGTGCCACCGAGCAGATCGGCGCCGGCTTCGTGGCCAAGTCGGCACCCGACGGCTACACGCTGCTGCTGGCGTCCACCGCGGGTCTGTCGGTGAACCCGACCCTCTACAAGGGCCGGTTGCCCTACGACCCGGAAAAGGACTTCGCGCCGATCGCCCTGGTGGTCACGCTGCCCAGCGTGGTCATGGTGAATCCCAAGCTCCCGGTGAAATCCTTCAGCGAGCTGACGGCCTACCTCAAGGCGTCGCCGACGGCCGTGAGCTATGCCTCCAGCGGCGCGGGCAACCCGAGCCACCTCGGCATGGAGCTGTACAAGCGCGTGGCCGGCCTGGAACTCACGCACATTCCCTACAAGGGCGGCGCGCCGGCGCTGCAGGACGTGATGTCGGGCCAGGTGCCGGTGATGATGGCCATCGGTCCCGAGTCGATGCCGATGGCCAAGGCCGGGAAGCTCAAGGCACTGGCGATCACCACCGCCAAGCCGTCGCCGGCTTATCCGGGCCTGCCCACCGTGTCGGAGAACGCCGGCTTCGGTGGCTTCGAGTTGCTGCACTGGTTCGGCCTGCTGGCGCCGGCGCGCACGCCGGACGCGGTCATCGCGCTGCTCAACCGGAACGTCAACGAGATCCTCCAGGAGCCGGAGATGAAGGCCAAGCTGATGGACATGGGCCTGGAGATCGAAGGCGGCACGCCGCAGAAGCTTGCCGACACCATGAAGAAGGACCGGCTGAAGTGGGAGAAGGTCATCGTGGACGCCAACATCCGCCTCGACTGACGCGAGTCCACGCCCTTGAACACACAACAACTGAAAAAAGGTGACTCCCATGGTCTTTGACGGGACCGGCATCCTCATGTCCTCGATGCAGGTGCTTGCGCACGAGGAAGACGACTTCAACCGGTGGTTCGACACCGAGCACCTGCCCGAGCGGGTGGCCATCCCCGGCTTTCTCGAGGCGCGGCGCTACGAGTCGCTGAGCACGCCTGTGCGCTACTTGCAGGTCTACAACGCGGTGGACATCGAGGCGCTGGACAGCCCGGCCTATCGCGCGGCCCTGGCGAGCCAGACGGACTGGTCGATGCACCACATCACGCGCTTCATCGAGCCCACCCGGGTGGTGGGGCAGCTGGTGCTCAGCAGCGGCCAGGCCCGTGGCGCCGCGCTGGTGCTGGTGCGGCTGCGGCCCCGCGAGGGCGCCTGCATGCTGCCAGCACTGCAAGGTTATGCGGAACTCGTCGACCACAGCGCCGTGCTGTCGGTGCATTTCGTCGAAGGCGATGCGCAACTGTCCAAGCCCGTCACGGTCACCGGGCCGCATCCGGGCAGCGGCGACTGCTACGTCATCGTGGAATGCTGCGGCGTCGAGGCGGCGAAGCGCGTTGCCGAGCAGTTCGAGAGGCCAGTCGCCGCCTACGGAGAGCTCGTGGAGATTCAGGTCTACCGCTTGCGCACGGACCTGCGCGCCCGCAGCCTTCAAAAATCGGAGCGCTAAGTCCGCTCCGGCCAGCGCCTTCGGAGGTGGCATTCGCGTGGTGCTGCGGTTTGAAGGCGTGGCGCACGCGACGTGCCTGACATTGCGCGCCAGCGTGGTGACTGCGATTGATGGTGCGCCTTTTCTTAAAGGCGCACCTTTACGTCGCACATCCTCATTGCATTGAAATGCGCACCGGCCAGCCATGGAGGCGGGCCGGACGGGAACAACATCGCGCATCGGAGATGCCTGGTCAACAGTACGCGCAAGGTGGCCACGCAGATCGCCGGTCCGATAGGGTGCGGATTGCGGTTGCGGGCCTCTCCACACCTGGTGGGGCGCATTCGCAGCCGGCGGTCCATTGAACACCCCACGAGGCTCCGAACATGGTTTATCAACAGTATCGGGCATGCATCGAGGAGGCCTGCAAATGCCTGTGCCGACGCATGCAACCACTGCGCGGCAGCCTGCCTGCAGGAGCAAGATATCCAGTTGATGACGCGCTGCGCAGTGCTGGACATGGACTGCACCGCAATATGCCGTCTTGCGTCGGGTTACATGTCGCGTGGCAGCGAGTTTGCGAGGCCGGTGTGCCGCCAGTGTGCGGACATCTGCCAAGCGTGCGGCGGCGAATGTGCCAAACATGAACACGAGCACTGACAAGCCGGTGCGGCCACGTGCTGGCGCTGCGCGCAAGAGTGCCAGGCGATGGCCTCGTCCTGACGAAATAGCTTGTCAAGGGGGGTCTGCCTCTCAGGTGGGCACTCTGGTCGCGAGCCGCATTGGGACTGGAAAGATTGCTGCACGCGCAATGGTTTTCCCCATAGTTATTCACAGGGTCGAGGGATAACTCGAGGGGATCAGCTCGGCCAGCGCTCAGCACCTCAGGACAAGATGACCGCCTGAGGCGCCTAGCCGAGGTGCGCCATCGCACGTAGCATCGGCTCATGCGCCAGGCCATCACCCAGTATGTGGCTGAGCTCGAAGAGGGCAGAGACGTCGATCCTCCGGTGTGCCACGGCTGACCTGGACGCAGCCTGCGCTGCTCGATGTCCAGCGCCTATTTCGCTTCCTGGCTTCCAGAAACCTCGATGCCGTTAGGCGGACGGTGAAAGCCATCCGCCAGGGGCAGCAACCTGGCATTGGCCCTCCCATCGAGGATCTGCCCGAAGAGTTGCGCGAATGGATCATCGACTTTGGCGATAGCGGTTACTTTATTCGCGCCCGGTTGGCTTCGATTGCGCTGCTGATACGGTCGACGGTTGCCTTGCGGATTGCATGGTTCTTGGCTACTGCTTTGAACCAGCCCGCCTTCTCAACTACGTTCTCGATGATGTCTATTGCCGCCTTTGGCTTCAGCCCCGCCTGCTCCGCCAGCTTGAGAAGGTCTGCGCGGGAGGGTGCGAGCGCTTCGCCGCAGATATCCATCTGGTGCTCACCGCCAGGACCTTCGCAGAACGTCAGGTCGTAGGCCGGCGACAGCTGCCATGCGCCAGCACGCGTCATTCGGAAAGAGAGGTTCTTTGCGTGGTCATCGCGGTTGTTGAACACGACATTGAAGACGCAACGCTCGAATGCCTTGATGACTTCGCGCTCGTCACGAGTGAGGAACCGGGTGAGGCGAATGAACGAGGTGTAGTCGACCGACGACGGCAAACGGAAGTTGGCGTTGAGCAGTGCTGCCACGGTCTGGATAGGGGCGCGCAGGCCCTCCTGACGGTCAAAACGCGCGATTCCGAAGGCCGCCAGCTTCTTGTCGAGGTCAAAGTACTGGGTTTGCGGCATGTCGAGGCCACAGTTGCGCGCGAATGACGCGTACAGGTCCTCGATGGCACACACCTCCTTGTGCTCGTTATCTGCCTGGAACTTGACGATCCAGGGCACACCGGCGGCGTACTCCGAGTTGGCCATGTGACCGCTGCCCTGGTCATAGTTGACCAGCACCTTCGGACGCGCACCATGAGGTGACCCGCCCATCACCACCAGCTCGCGCAGCAGCTCAACGCTTTCGTCCTCCATGACGTCGCGCACTTTGTTGGCCAGTGCCAGCAGGTCGACATCGGCCTTTTCCAGTGGCTCAGCCTGCGATGGCTCGAAGACCAAAGCGCCCATCGAGTTGCTGTTCACCAGCGCCAGCCGGTCCAGTGGGGACACGCGAGCCGGATTGAAGCCCTTCTTGCGAAAGAGCTTGTCCTGCAGAACAAGGCCCCAACCGTCCGGCAGGCTATCCGCGATGAGGCCGGGCAGCCCGTACTGGTGGTGCGGAAAGTCCCCGTAGGCTGCGGGGCGTAGCTTGAGATTCAGCGGTGACAACTCGAGCCCGCGTGCCATCGCTTCAGGCGTGTACTCAAACAGCAGATGCTTGCCGTTGTCGGCCAGTTCCCCAAGAGGATAGAGCTCGCCCCAGCCGGCGTAAATGACGGTCAGTTTCTTCACTTGTTCGAAGTCCTTGCCCGCTTGCGGCCAGCACTGGCGGCTTCCAGCTGCTTGATAGAGGTGGCGCGTAGTACGAAGAGGCCAGACAGCTCGGACACGAGGCCAAGGGCCATCACGACCTTCACGAGCGATTCCAGCGTCGCCTGCCCCTTCGATTCGAGGTTTTGGACGGTGCCCTTCGAAACGCCAGCGCGCGCCGCCACCTCGGCCTGCGTCAGATTCTGGGCAAGACGCTGCGCCTGAAGTCGCTGACCGATTTCGGTCCCGATTTCGGAGGTTGTGGCGAGTTCAAATGTCAACATTCTGTGCGTTATGAAGTTCCCAGGCACGTAACGATCAATATTATCGGCGTTATTCTCACGTGATCAGCTGTGTACTCTGTATTAAATACAAAATAATAATACTTAACTGCACATTTTCCATGTTACGCGTAATATGTTGAAAATTAATTTGTTCGCGACCGACGTCCCTTGTCCGCTGGCCCCGTGCGGAGCCCTCATGGTCGAACCCCTTCACGGCCGCTTGCTACGGTTTGCATAAGTCTGTGCAGGCCCCGGCAGGATGCGGTCAATGATCTGCCGTGCTCTCTTTCGGCGGTTGCGCAAAGCGCAAGCGCACCGACGAGGTCCCTGAAGGTGCCTAGGTGCGGCTCAATGACAGTGCCAGGTAGCTTTCGTCTGTGTCCAAGCTGCAATCCAGAAGGCTGGGCGCCACGTCGCGTTCCAAGGCGTCAAACATGGTGTCGACGAAATCCATGAGGTGATCCGAGGCGGCGATGGCGTCGTCGACCTTGCCATCCGCCACGGCATCGATGACCGCGATGTGTCCTTGCACCGTGTCGTGCAGGTCGGTGTGGCCGTTCGTCTGCATGTGGTAGATCCAGCCGATACGCCGGAAGATCGTGTGCAGCGGACGCAGGGTGCCTTCGACAAAGGGCTCCTGCGCGGATGCCAGGAACAGTTGGTCGATGTGCCGGTCGATCACATTGAACTGCTCCACCGTCATGCTGGCGCCATGCTCGATCAATTGACGCTTGATGTGCTGCATGCGGTTGCGCTGAGACGCGCCGGAGCGCTCGGTGGCCAGCCGGATCACGAAGCGCTCGATGTCACGTCGCAGGCGCAGCAGGAGGCGGTCGCGTGTGAGATCGATCGGCGCGATGCGCAGACCATGGCGCGGGGTGATCTGCACCAGCGTGTCGGCCGCCAGACGGCTCACGGCCTGGTGCACGGGCGTGCGGCCATAGCCGACCAGTGCCTGCAGCTCGTGCATGGCCAGAAAGCGGCCGGGTGCCAGCTGGCAGGTCACCAACAGCTCTTCGATGCGCTCATAGGCCAGTTGGGACAGGTTCGCGTCGCTGCGGCGCGGTGCGGCCGGCGCGCCTGCGTCCACTGAGACGAGTTTCGGCCGGGGAGGCGAGGAGCGGCTTGCCATGGATTCCTTCGGGGTGCAGATGCGTCGCTGATATACCAACGAATTTCGATTCTATTGTCCACCTTTCATTGGCGGGGTTGATGGAGGCGGGGTGCCGGGATCTCTAGGGTATCCACTTATGAATATCGTGAAATATCACGATATTCTTCCGGCCATGAATCAGGATCGCCTCGTGAGAACTGGGCCCTGAATCAGTCCCATCCACAACCCGAGACATCCACCGATGAAGGTCACCCGGCTAACCACCTACAGGCTTGCGCCGAGGTGGATGTTCCTGAAGGTCGACACGGATGAAGGCGTCTCGGGCTGGGGCGAGCCGGTCATCGAAGGGCGTGCCCGCAGCGTGGAAGCGGCAGTGCATGAACTGTCCGACTGCGTCGTTGGGCAAGACCCGGCCCGTATCAACGACCTGTGGCAGACGATGTACCGGGGCGGCTTCTATCGCGGCGGCCCGGTCCTCATGAGCGCGATCGCCGGCATCGACCAGGCCCTATGGGACATCAAGGGCAAGGTGCTCGGTGTGCCGGTCTACCAGCTGCTGGGCGGGTTGGTGCGTGATCGCATGAAGATGTACAGCTGGGTGGGCGGCGATCGCCCGACGGACGTGGTCGCGGGCATCCGCAAGTTGCAGGAAGCCGGGTTCGACACCTTCAAGCTCAACGGCTGCGAGAAGATGGGGCTCATCGACAGCGGCAGGACCGTAGACGCGGCCGTCAAGGTGGTGGCCAAGATCCGCGAGACGTTCGGCAACAGCATCGAGTTCGGCCTCGACTTCCACGGCCGCGTCGCGGCGCCGATGGCCGCGGTGCTCATCAAGGAGCTGGAGCCGTTTCGGCCGCTTTTCATCGAGGAGCCGGTCCTGGCCGAACAGGCCGAGCACTATCCGCGTCTTGCCGCCAAGACCTCCGTTCCCCTTGCGGCCGGCGAGCGCATGTTCTCGCGCTTCGAATTCAAGCGGGTGTTCGCCGCAGGCGGCATCGCCATCGCCCAGCCCGACTTGTCGCATGCGGGCGGCATCACCGAGTGCCACAAGATCGCCTCGATGGCGGAGGCCTGCGACATCGGCCTGGCGCCGCACTGTCCGCTCGGGCCTCTCGCACTCGCATCCAGCCTGCATGTCGACTTCGTCTCGCGCAATGCCGTCCTGCAGGAGCAGAGCATGCGCATTCACTACAACGAGGGCGCCGAGCTGCTCGACTATGTGCTCAACAAGGAAGACTTCCAGTTTCATGACGGCCACATGCTGCCGCCGACCAAGCCAGGCTTGGGTGTGGTGGTGAACGAAGAACTCGTCGTTGAGCGCAGCAAGACGGCACCCGACTGGCGCAACCCGATCTGGCGCCACCAGGACGGCGCCATCGCCGAATGGTGAGTACGGCCTCGCGACAGAACTGACGGAGACACGACCATGAGTATTCCCATCCAGGCCGGCACCCCGGTCGAAGAGTTGCTCGGCGAAGGGCATACGCACCCTCCCTTGATGCATCAGCATGCCCTCGTGCAGTGGGTCGACAAGAGCCTCGAGACCTTTGTCGGCGTGGCGGTCCTGAGCGAGCTGATCATCCTTTTCGCGAACGTCCTCACGCGCTCCTTCCTGGACTTCACCATTCTCTGGGCCAACGAGTTCGGCCACCTGGTGCTGGGCGTCGTCGCCTTCATCGGGGGCGCGCTCGCCTACAACCGCAACGAGCACATCGCGGTGCATGCAGTGATCGAGCGGCTGCCCAAGGCATGGCGTCCCGCGCTCGATTCCTTCATCGATTGGATCGTGGCCATCGGCGCGCTCTACATCGCGTACGTGTCGACCGAGGTCGTGCGTTCGCGCTCGGACGAGCTCTCCACGGTGATGGAGATCTCGATGCGCTGGTTCGTGCTGCCGCTGACCGCTGGGTTGGTGCTCATGTCGTTCTTCGCGCTCTACCGCCTCTCGCAACGCAACAAGACGTCCGTGATCGCCGCGGGCATCGTGTTCGCCGCTGGACTCGGTGCGCTGGTCGGCATGAACGCCGTATGGGGGCCGTTCGAGGAATCCTCGTTCGTCACCTGGATCACGATCGCCTTCTTCGCGGTCTTCATGGCGCTCGGCCTGCCGGTGGGTTTCGTTCTTGCAACGGTCGCGACCTTGTTCACCTTCTTCTCAGGGGGTGAATCGATGATCGCGATTCCCTCCACGATGCAGGCGGGCGTCTCGAACTTCGTGCTGCTGGCGATCCCGTTCTTCATGATGGCCGGCTACGTGATGACCGAAGGTGGGCTGAGCAGTCGCCTGTCGGACTTCGTCGTGTCGGTGGTCGGCCGCGTGCGCGGAGGACTGTTCCAAGTCATCGTGGTCAGCATGTACATCTTCTCGGGCATCTCCGGTTCGAAGGCCGCCGACGTGGCTGCCGTGGGTACCTCCCTCAAGAAGATGATCCGCGACAACGGCTACGACGAGCCGGAGTTCGCGGCCATCCTGTCGGCCGGCGCGGTCATGGGCGAGACCATCCCGCCGAGCCTTCCGATGCTGGTGCTCGGCTCGATCACGACCATCTCGATGGGGGCGCTGTTCATGGCGGGGCTGCTGCCGGCCCTGGTGCTGGCGTTGTGCCTGATGGGTGCGATTTACGTGAAGGCGCGCATCGGCGACAAATACCCCGGCATCAAGACGCCAATGGCTGTCGTACGCAGGAACACCCTGCTGGCCGCCCCGGCGCTGCTGGTGCCGGTGCTGCTGGTGGTGGGGATCGTCACCGGCTTGGCGACACCCACCGAGATCTCGTCGGTCGCGGTGATCTATGGCCTGGTGCTGTCCGTGGTGCTCTACCGTGAGCTGACGGTGCGCAAGTTCTGGAGCACGGTGTCCGACACCGCGGTCAAGGGCGGGATGATCCTGTTCATCACCAGCACCGCGAGCTCCTTCGCCTACACGCTGACGGCTGCGGGCATCCCGACCGAGATCGCGGACCTCATGATCAAGATGGCTGGACATACGAGCTGGCTCTTCATGCTGGCCAGCCTCCTGATCCTGGTCGTGATGGGTGCTCTGCTCGAGGGGCTGCCGGCGCTTCTGGTCTTCGCACCGATCCTGATGCCGCTGGCGCCCAAGTTCGGGGTGGCGCCGGTCCAGTATGGAATCGTGCTGCTGATCGCCATGGGCATCGGCTGCTTCGCGCCACTGATCGGCGTCGGCATGTACATCTCCTGCTCGGTCACGGGCACCAAGGTCGAAGCGGCCTCACGCGCCATGGTGCCCTACGCAATCTTGCTGTTCATCGGGCTGCTGCTGGTGGCCTTCGTGCCCTGGTTCAGTCTCGTCCTGCCGCGCCTGTTCGGGATGGGGTGAGCGCAGCCGCTGCCCATCTCTCCGAACCCGCCAGATCTATCCCCTCCTCAAGGATCCCCCATGAAAAAGCTGACCTCCGCCCTCTTCTCGGTGGCTGTTGCCGCGCTCCTGTCCGGCAGCGCGGTTGCCGCCGACCAGAAATTCACCTTCAAGCTCAGCCACCAGATGGCGCCTGACCACACGCTTCAACTGGTCGCGCTCAAGTTCGCCGAACTGGTCAAGGAAAAGACGAGCGGCAACGTCACGGTGAAGGTGTTCCCTTCCGGCGCGCTTGGCGCGGAAAAGGACAACGCGGCCGGCTTGAAGTCGGGCCTGCTGGACATCGGCATCGTGGCCGTCGAGCAGTACCCGTCCTTCGTGCCCGAATCGGCCGTGCTGGTGCTGCCCTACCTCTACACCGACTACGACCATGTCGACCGCGTGCTCAACAGCGACGTCGCCAAGGATGTGGCGAGCATGATCCGCGAGAAGACCAATATCCGCGTTCTGACCTTCCTGCCGCTCGCCTTTCGGCAGATGTTCACCGTGGACAAGGAGATCAAGTCGGCCGCCGATCTCAAGGGCCTGAAGATGCGTGTGCCAGAGTCGCCGATCTACGTGGCCGCGTTCAAGCAGTTCGGCGCGGTGCCCACGCCGCTCGCATGGGGCGAGGTCTACGCCGCCCTGCAGACCGGCGTCGCCAAGGGCGTGGAGAACACGCCCGAGGCGATCCAGACTGCCTCGCTGCAGGAGGTCACGAAGTACATGAACGTGACCAACCACCTCCAAGGCCCCACCACGCTGTCGATGTCCGACCAGGCCTTCAAGAAGCTGCCGCCCGAATACCAGAACGCGGTCGTGGCCGCTGCGGCCGAAGCCGAGAAGTACGACTTGCAACTGACCATCGCACGCGACAAGGAGGCCCGCGAGAAGCTCAAGACCAAGCTGACCGTGGTGCAACCCGACATCGCGTCGTTCAAGAGCGCGATCAAGTACGACCAGATCGACCTCGTCAGCAGCGACAAGGGCAAGGATCTGGTCAAGCGCGTGCTGGCCATCAAGTGAAGATCGGGACGAGCTCCATGGAAGCCCTGGTCATTCACGCCCCCGGCGACCTGCGCGTCGAGACCTATCCCACGGCAGAAGTCGGCGCCGGGCAGATGCGCGTGCGCGTGCGCTGCGGAGGCATCTGCGGCTCGGATCTGCACTACTACCAGCATGGCGGCTTTGGCACTGTGCGGATCAACGAACCGATGGTGCTGGGCCACGAGGTGGCTGGTGTGATCGAAGAAGTCGGGGCCGGCGTCACGGCGTACAAGGCCGGCGATCGCGTGGCCATCAGCCCGAGCCGGCCGTGCGGGCTGTGCCGCTTCTGCCAGGAAGGCCTGCAGAACCACTGCCTGGAAATGCGCTACTACGGCAGCGCGATGCGCAACCCCCATGTCCAAGGTGCGTTTCGCCAGCAGATCGTGATCGAGGAGTACCAGGCCCACCGACTCGCGGACTCGCTCAGCGATGCCGAGGGAGCGATGGCTGAGCCCTTCTCGGTTGCGCTGCATGGTGTGCGAAGGGCAGGGAACTTGCTGGGGAAAAAGGTGCTGGTGACCGGATGCGGGCCGATCGGCGCGTTGGCCATCATCGCGGCGCGGCGCGCGGGCGCCGCGCACATCGTTGCCACCGATGTGAGCGCGCATCCCCTCAGCAAGGCGCTCAAGGTGGGCGCGGACGAAGTCATCAATGTGGCGCAGGATCCCAGTGGTCTGGCGTCCTTCGCGGTTGAAAAGGGTCAGTTCGACGTGCTGCTGGAAGCCAGCGGCAATGCGGCAGCCCTGCGCGGCGCCTTCGATGTGCTGCGCCCGCGCGGCGTCATCGTGCAGCTCGGCCTCAGTGGCGGCGAGATGACGCTGCCCATCAACACCATCGTCGCCAAAGAGTTCGACCTGCGCGGCGTGTTCCGCTTCCACCAGGAATTCGCCGTGGCGGTCGAACTGCTCAACAAGGGATTGGTGGACGTCAAGCCGCTGATCTCGGCCACGCTCTCTTACCGCGACTCCGCGCGCGCTTTTGCGCTGGCGGCGGACCGCTCGCAGGCCATGAAGGTCTTGCTCAACTTCGACTGAAGGCGCTACCGAAATGGCCACCCTCATCACCGACGTCAAGGTCATCCTGACTGCACCCGAGGGGATCAACCTCGTGGTCGTCAAGGTGGAGACCAACCAGCCGGGCCTGCATGGCCTGGGCTGCGCGACCTTTGCCTACCGTCATCTCGTCGTGCAATGCCTCGTCGAGGAATACCTCAAGCCCCTGCTGGTCGGCCGCGATGTCGGCGCCATCGAGGAGTTGTGGCAACTGATGCACCAGAACGCCTACTGGCGCCATGGCCCGATCGAGAACAGCGCGATCTCCGGCGTCGACATGGCGTTGTGGGACATCAAGGGCAAGATGGCCGGCATGCCGCTCTACCAGCTCTTTGGCGGCAAGGTGCGCGAGGGCGTGCCGGTGTACCGCCATGCCGACGGGCGTGACCTGGCGCAGCTGTGCGACAACATTGAAAAGTACCAGGCCCAAGGCATCACGCACATCCGCTGCCAGAGCGGTGGCTACGGGGGCGGCGGCTACGGATCCGCGCCGAAAACGGCGCCGCGCGGCGCGCCCGACGGCATCTACCTGGACAGCCGCGCCTACATGCGCAGCACGCTCAAGCTGTTCGAGGGCATTCGTGCCAAGGTGGGGTTCGGCGTCCAGCTGTGCCATGACGTTCACGAGCGGCTCGCACCGGTCGACGCCATCCGCTTCGCCTGCGAGATGGAGAAGTTCGATCTGTTCTTTCTCGAGGATGCGATTCCGCTGGAGGAGGGCAAGTGGCTGCGCCAGTTGCGCGAGAAGACGCGCATCCCGCTGGCACAGGGTGAGCTCTTCACCAATCCGTACGAGTGGAAGACGCTGATTTCCGAGCAGCTCATCGACTTCATCCGCGTGCACCTGAGCCAGATCGGCGGCATCACACCAGGGCGCAAGCTGCAGCTGTTCGCGGAGCAGTATGGCGTGCGCACCGCGTGGCACGGGCCGGGCGACATGTCTCCGCTGGGCCACGCGGCCAACATCCACGTCGATCTGGCCGCGCGCAATTTCGGGGTGCAGGAGTGGTCCGGCATCGAGCCGCCGAACTTCGTGATCCAGGAACTCAAGGGGCCGCGCGGCGCGCTGCTGGACGTGTTTCCGGGCCTGCCGGAGTTCCGCGAAGGTTATGTGTATGCCAACGACAAGCCGGGTCTTGGCGTCGACATTGACGAGGCACAGGCGCGCAAGTACCCCTGCGAGAAAACCGTGACCACCTGGACCCAGACCCGTCTGGTGGACGGCTCGTTGCAAACCCCCTGACAGGATCACAGCATGTCTACATCACTCTTTAGCCTCGCGGGCAAGACCGCGCTTGTCACTGGCTCGTCGCGCGGGCTCGGTTTCTCCATCGCCCAGGGCATGGCGGCGGCCGGAGCCCGGTTGCTGCTCAACGGCGTCGATGAAGCGCGCTTGCAAGCCGCAGCGGCCATGTTGCGCGAGCAAGGCTATGAGGTTGACGCCTTTGCCTTCGATGTGTGCGACGAGGCGGCCGTTGTCTCGGCCTTCGAAAAATTCGATGCGCAGGGAATCGAAGTCGATATTCTGGTCAACAACGCCGGGATCCAGTACCGCAAGCCCATGGTCGAACTCGCCACCGAGGACTGGCGCCGGGTGATCGAGACCAACCTGACCAGCGCCTTCGTGGTCGGCCGCGAAGCGGCGAAGCGGATGATCCCGCGCAAGCGCGGCAAGGTCATCAACATCGGCTCGCTCACGAGCGAACTGGCGCGCGCGACCGTCGCGCCCTACACCGTGGCCAAAGGTGGCGTCCGGATGCTGACCCGCGCGATGACGGCCGAATGGGCCGTGCACAACATCCAGGCGAACGCGATCGGGCCGGGCTACATGCTGACGGACATGAACCAGGCGTTGATTGACAACCCGAGCTTCGATGCATGGGTCAAGGGCCGTACGCCGGCCGGGCGTTGGGGCAAGCCCGAGGAACTGATCGGCACGGCCATCTTCCTCGCGTCGGATGCGTCCAACTACGTGAGCGGCCAGATCATCTATGTCGACGGCGGCATGGCATCGGTGCTCTGAGATTTCCACTGGAGACACACGTGAAGAACCTTCGCATCCTCTGCATGGCCGCCGCATCGATCGCAGCGGGGCTATTGGCGCCTATCGCATCCCGTGCGGCTGACTATCCAACGCGCCCGATCGAGATCATTGTCCCGTCGTCGGCCGGCGGTGGTACCGACATGATGGCTCGCGTCTTCGCTGATAGCGCCAAGAAGTACGTTCCTCAGCCCTTCATTGTGAACAACAAGGCTGGGGCCGGCGGCGGTATCGGCATGACCGAGGCGCAGCGCGCGGCGCCGGACGGCTACAAGATCGGGGTTCTGATCTCGGAACTGGCGATCATTCCGTACTTGCACATGACCAAGGTGACGACCGCGGACTTCATTCCGATCGCCCGGCTCAACGGCGACCCAGGCCTGATCGCGGTGCGCGCCGACTCGCCATATCAGTCCATCGACGACCTGCTGGCCGCGGCGCGCAAGCAGGCGGGGACCGTGTCCATGGGCAATGCAGGCAGCGGGACAATCTGGCACTTGGCCGCTGCGGCGGTCGAGCAAAAGACAGGCGTCCGGTTCAATCATGTACCTTTCCAGGGCGCCGGACCGAGCGTGCTTGCACTGGTTGGTGGCCATGTGGATGCAATCACTGTCAGTCCGGCCGAGATCGGACCTCACGTTGCTGCGGGCAAGGTCCGTGTCCTCGTTGCCTTCGCGGACAAGCACCTGCCGCCGCCCTATGACAAGGTCATCACGTTCAAGGAGAAGGGGATCGATCTGGTGATCGGTACCTGGCGCGGCCTGGGTGTGCCGCTCAACACGCCGCCAGAAGTCGTGAAGTACCTGCGCGACGCCACGAGGAAGACGGCGCAGGATCCGGCCTTCAACGATGCGCTGGTCAAGGCCAATCTGCAGCCGGCCTACATGGAGGGCGATCAGTTCCAGGTCTTCATGAGCGCTCAAGCCGCGTATTTCAAGACACTGCTGGAGAGTGTCGAACTCAAGAAATAGCAGAGGCGGGCGTCCCTTTCTACGCGGCGCAAGGGCGGCCATATCAACACCGAGGTCGATGGAAGGTGTGATCTCCGGGGTTGTAGTCCGCTACCGCGGCTGCGTAGCAAGAGCAGTCCATTTGCATGAGGTCGCCTTGTCGTGCCCCCTAGGTGTGACCTCCCAGTTCGCGCTCATCACGCTGGAGGGCTCGGGATTTAGACCGAGGTGTCGATTGAACTCCTCGTTGACGTCATTCCAAGCTGAGACTTCACCTATGTTTTGATTCAGTCAGGCTTGGTGTCATTCAGATGACGCCTTTTCGGCTCATTCTTCTTTGTCCATTTCTTCAAAGTGGGTCTGAGCATCAGTGAAATTGCCTGCTTGGTACTCTTTCTGGCCAAGAGCGATCAGACGCAGAAGTGCAAGCTGCTCCTGTTGCCTGTCATATTGGGACCGAGAAGGAACTGGCCGGATCGCCGGTGACCTGGGGTGTGTTGGGCACGAAGGGGCCATTCGTCATGTACAGCGCGCAACCGGGGTGCTGCAGCTGACGCATACCGGTGCCGCCACCCCCCACTGGACCGCCAGGCGCAGGGGCACCGTGGTCGATCCCGCCACGTTGGTTCCGGTGAGTGAGCTGACTGCCGATCGCATCGGGATGCCGGCCCTCCAGCCGCCTTGATCACCGGGCGATGCCTCGCGACGCCTGGATGCAACCTCCGCGCTCAGGCGCTGCACCTCGCGCGCCCATTGCACGCGGTGCAGCGTTTGTGGTCCTTCCCCTCGACAGAGTTCTCCCGAAGCGAAGCGGCGAAATTGCGTCGGGCGCAAGCGTTGTGAGGTGTGCGATCCGCGCCCATCCTCTGCGGCGGCAAGCCCAGGCTTGTCGCCGTGTCGAGGCTCCGCTTCTTCACGATCCCAGCAACCAGAAAAGCACTTTTTCCAAGGATCGGAGATATGCAACGTCCCCCCTTCAAATGGTCGCCTCGCGTTCTGTCGCGCGCCGCAGTCGCACTGCTGGCCGTCGCCTCGGCCGCCAGCCAGGCGCAGCCGGCGCGAGCCAGCGACTTCTCGCGGCTCGTCGAGCTGAGCGCCACACGCCTGGACATCTCCCGAAAGGTCGCGCTGACCAAGTGGGACTCCGGCGCGCCTATCGCCGATCCGCCTTCCGATCCGCGTGAGAAGCAGGTGATCGATGCCGCCGCCGAGGAGGCGCGCCAGCGCGGCTTGTCCACCGACCTGGCGTCGGCCTTCTTTGCCGATCAGATCGAGGCGAGCAAGCTCATCCAGTTCGTCTCGATGGCCACCTGGCGGCGCAGCGGCAAGGTACCGTCGGATCCTCGCGCCGATCTCAAGAGCGAGCTGCGCCCGGCCCTGGACAAGCTCAAGAGCCAGTTCATCGATGCGCTGATCGCCACGCAGGCGCTGCGCGAAAGCGCGGACTGCAAGTCGCAGCTCGCCAGATCGAGTGCTTCTTACGTCGAAGGTCATCGCCTGGCGCCGCTGCAGGCCATTGCACTGGATCGAGGCCTGGCTCGGGTCTGCGGCGACTGAGAGGAGAACTAGAAAGCAAGCAGGCCCGTCCTGCTTCGCCCGATGGGCGCGCATCAGGCGCGCGCCTGTCTGTGGTCGTCCGCCAAGGCGCTGGGCGTGCCGTGCAGGCGTCCAGCCAGGCGCATCGCGCTCGTTGGAGCGCGACGGTACCGCCGGAACGCCCCGACGTGCGGCGCTCGAGCTGCCGTCGATGCGCCTGGACAGGTGGAGGCGCCTGCAGGAGTGCAAGACCGCTTGCAAGGGTGCAGCACCGCGCGGCGGCTACCCCGTCAGGCTCGTGTCGGGGCCTGCCAGGTACCCCTGGGCCCGATCCGATGGCGCGGGCCTCTCGGACGCGATTGCTCAGAGTGACTGCTTCAGGAACCTGCGGATGCGCGGGTCCGCATCATCCCCGAAGAACACCTCGGGCGGGGCGGCCTGCACGATGCGGCCGGCCTCCATGAAGACCACCTGGTCCGCCACGGCGCGAGCAAACCCCATCTCATGCGTGATGCACACCATGGTCATGCCGTCTCGCGCCAGTTGGATCATCGTCTCGAGCACCTCCTGCACCATCTCCGGATCCAGCGCGGAGGTGGCTTCGTCAAAGAGCATGACCGATGGGTCCAGGCACAGAGCCCGCGCGATGGCCACGCGCTGCTGCTGGCCGCCGGACAGGGTCGAGGGGTAGCGGTTCGCCTTGTCTGCCAGGCGCACTTTCTCCAGGAATTCCAGCGCAACGGCCCTGGCCTGCGCCTTGGGGCGCTTGCGCACCCAGGTCTGGGCGAGCACGCAGTTGTCCAGCACGCTCAGGTGCGGGAACAGGTTGAACTGCTGGAACACCATCCCGATGTTGGCCTGCACCAGGTCGGCGTGGCGGGTGCGCGGAGAGATTCGCACGCCATTGACTGTCACGTCACCGTGGTCGTACGACTCCAGGCCGTTCAGGCACCGGGCCAGCGTGGACTTGCCCGAGCCCGATGGGCCGCACACGACCACGCGCTCGCCCGCACGTACAGCCAGGTTGACGCGGGCGAGCACCTGGTGGCTGCCGTACCACTTGTTCAGGCCGACGACAGATACCACCGCCGAGGGCGCCGGCGCGTCCATGCCCGCGCTCATTCCGCGCTCCGGTACAGGACCGCGGCGGGACTGTCGCGCCAGGCGAGCAGCCGGTTGTCGCTCACCCGGGTTCGGCCGTAGACGATCCACGCATCGTCCACGGTCCCGATGAACTCCGCGATACGCAGGGTCTCGGGGTTCTGTTCGGCCGTCGATGCGTAGCCGAGCCCGGCCTCGTACCGGCCGTCGAGCAGGCCCTGGCTGACCTGTGCGACGGTGTCGACGAACGTCAGGTTCTCCCAGCGGGCGGGGTCGGTGTAGCACAGCGTGGGCAGCATCACCGCCAAGGTTCGCGGAGCGGGAGCGTCGACACGCTGCAGGATCGCCAGGTCCTGGCTCGGGGAGATGAACGTGTCCACCACGTACAGGCCCTGCAAGTACTTCGCGACCGTGGCCATCGTCGCCGGATGCACCGCGCACTGCACCATGAAGTCGGCCTGGTGTGCCAGCACCCGGCGCGCGCCTTCCTCGAAATCGTTGACGAGGTCCAGGGTGGCTCGCTCGGCGAGCCCGTGGAACTCCAGGTAGTGGCGCGTCACGAACTCGTGATTGCTTCCGCGCGGGCCCAGTGCGATGAATTTCATGGGGTTGCTCCAGTTGTCATGAATGGTCGAGCGCCGCCTCGAGCCTGCGCATCGCGTGCATCAGGCCGTAGTTGATGGTCAGGTAGACCAGCCCGGCACTGAAGAACACTTCGTAGGGCGCATAGGTCTCGGAGGTCAGGAGGCGCGCCGTCCCCGTCAGCTCCAGCAGCGTGACCGTGCTGGCCAGCGACGTGGCCTTGCAGGTGAGGATCACCTCGTTGCCGAAGGCCGGCAGCGCTGCCTTCACGGCCAGCGGCAGCTCGACCGTCCAGAAGGCCTGCACCCGGCTCAGGCCCAGCGAGAACGAGGCTTCGCGCAGGCTCCGCGGCACCGCCTGCAGCGCGGCGGCGAGCGTCTTGCCGCTGTAGGCCGCCGAGTTCAGCCCCAGCGCGATCACCACGCACCAGAAGGGATCGCGCAGGACGGGCCAGAGGATCGAGCGCTGGATCGCGTCGAACTGGCTGGCGCCGTAGTACAGGAGGAACACCTGCACCAGGGAGGGCGTCCCCCGAAAGAACATCACGTAGGCGTTGGCACCGATGCGCAGCCACGCCTGCGCGGCGTTCTTGCACAGCGCCACTGCAAACGCCAGGCCGGTGCCGACCAGGATCACGAGGGCCGTGAGTTCGAGGGTCAGCAGCGCACCTTGGCCGAGCGTCGGCAGGACCGAGCCGACAAGAGAGAAGTCAAACATGGGTCAGCGGGCGTAGATGAGTGACGCGCGTCGCTCCGACCATTCGAGGGCCAGGGTCGCCAGGCCGGTCAGCAGCAGGTAGAGGCACGCAGCGGCCAGGTAGATCGTGAAGGGCTGGCGCGTCGCGCCCGACGCTTCAGCCGCCTTGCGCATGAGCTCGTCGGCCCCGACGATCGACACGATGGACGTCTGCTTGAGCAGGACGATCGCCTGGTTGCCGAACGGTGCCAGCGCGATGCGGGCGGCCTGGGGCGCGACGACCGTCCACAGCGTCTGCGCCGGTGTCAGGCCCAGCGAGCGTGCGGCCTCGCGCTGCGCCTGGGCAACAGATTGCAGGGCGCCGCGAACGATCTCGGCGGCATAGGCGCCGAACGACAGCGCGAGCGCGACGACACCGGCCAGGAAGGTATTGATCTCGACATAGCGACCGGTCAGCGTCGCGAGTGTGAGCGAGCCGCCGAAGTAGATCGCAAAGACGACCAGCAGGTCCGGGACGCCCCGGATCACCGCGGCGTACAGGTAGCCCACCCCGCGCAGCACGCGGCTGCCCGACAGCTGCAGCCAGCATCCGAGCAGGCCGAACAGCGTGCCCACGGCCAGGGAGGCCAGCGCCAGCT
>JAFECZ010000169.1 GCA_018241905.1 Pseudomonadota bacterium | reverse complement strand
TTCTCAAACCGACATTGAGGGGGACTCCATGTACATGCATCGATTGGCCAAGAAATCCTGGGCCGCGTCGCTATTCGGCCTGCTCGTCACATCGGCAATGCTGCTCGGGCATAGCGACAGCGCCCTCGCCCAGACCTCCGTGACGACGTGCACCGGGTCGACCCAGACGCAATACTCGCCGGGATTGATCCTGACGCCGCGGCTGACCAACGTCACGTTCAGCGAAACCTACGGCTCCTGCACATCGACGAGCCAGCCATCCATCGCATCCGCAACCGTTCCGACGGTGACTGTGCAGCAGGAGCGCAGTTGCGCCACGCTTGCAGATACGCCAGCCGACCCGATCACGCAAACAGTCACCTGGAACACCGGACAGACCTCGACTTTCCAGTACACGCGCACCGTCACGAACGTTGGCGGCGTGCTGCAGGTCACTGGCACCGGCATGGTGACCAGCGGCCTGTTCCAGGGCGCCTCGGTGGTCAAGATCCTGGTTCTGGCAAACCTCGATCCGATGCAGACCCTGGCCTGCCTGACGCCGGCAGGACTGGGCAGTGTGAGCGGGACTGCCTCCCTGACCTTCACATCGCTGTAATGCCGCTCGGCCGGCACCGCCGGGCGGTGCCGGTCACCACGTGTCGACGTAGGGCGCGGCCGCCTCGTGCATGGCGCCGGCCGAATGCAGTCCGCGCACCAGCCAGTTGCGCGTTTGCGCGGGGTCGATCACCGCATCGATCTCCAGCGTCTGCGCCATGTTGATCGCCTCGCCGTTGGCGTATTGCTGCGCCACCAGTTTCCTGAACAGCGCATCGCGTTCCTCGCCCTCCTTGGCGGCCTCGAGCTCCTTGCGATAGCCCAGGCGCACCGCGCCCTCCAGGCCCATGGCGCCGAATTCGCCGGTGGGCCAGGCCACGGTGAACACCGGCGCATCGAAGCCGCCGGCCGTCATCGCCTGCGCGCCCAGGCCGTAGCCCTTGCGCAGCACCACCGCGAAGAAGGGCACGCGCAGGTGCGAAGCCACCATGAACATCCGGCACACGTGGCGCACCTGCGCCTGCGCCTCCACCTCCGGCCCGACCATGAAGCCGGGCGTGTCGCACAGCGACACGATGGGCAGGCCGTGCGCGTTGCACAGCTGCATGAAGCGCGCCGCCTTGTCGGCCGCCTCCGCGTCGATGGCGCCGCCCAGGTGGTGCGGGTTGTTGGCCAGGATGCCCACGGGACGGCCTTCAATGCGCGCCAGCGCCGTGATGACGCCGGCACCGAAGCCTGCACGCAGTTCCAGCACCGAGCCGCTGTCGGCCAGGCCGCGCATGGCGGCGCGCACGTCGTACACGCGCAGCCTGTTCTCGGGTACGGCATGGCGCAAGAGGCGCTGGTCCGCGCATTGCCAGTCGCCCACCGCACCCTGGAAGTACGAGAGGTACTGCTTGGCCACGGCCACGGCTTCGCGCTCGTCCTTGACCAGGATGTCGATCACGCCGTTCTTCGACTGCACGCTGCTCGGCCCGATCTGCTCGGGCGCGAAGGTGCCGAGCCCGCCGCCCTCGATCATGGCCGGGCCGCTCATGCCGATGTTGCTGGCCTCGGTGGCGATGATCACGTCGGCGCAGCCCAGCAGCGCCGCGTTGCCGGCGAAGCACCGGCCATGCGCGATGCCCACCACCGGCACCTTGCCCGACAGCGCCGCGAACTGGCTGAAGGTGTGGTTGTTCAGGCCGGCGACGATGGGCATGTCGGTATCGCCCGGCCGCCCGCCGCCGCCTTCCGCGAACAGCACCACCGGCAGGCGCAGCTGGTGCGCCACGCGCAGCATGCGGTCGGTCTTGGCGTGGTTGCGCATGCCCTGCGTGCCGGCCAGCACGGTGTAGTCGTAGGCCATGACCACGCAGCGCGACTTCTCGGGGCCGAACTGCGCACTGTTGACGTTGCCCACGCCGGTGATCATGCCGTCGGCCGGCGTGTTGGCGACCAGGTCTTCCAGCGCGCGGCGCCGCGTCTGCGCGGCAATGGCCAGCGCGCCGTACTCGTTGAAGTTGTCGGGGTCGTCGTGCAGGTCGCACAGGTCGGCCACGTTGGCGCGCGCGGTGCGCCCGCCCTGGGCCTGGCGCTTGGCCACGGCCGCGTGGCGGTTCTCGTCGAGCGTGGGGGCGTGGCGGTCGATCACGCGCTGCAGGTCGGCGCGGATGGCATCGGGGTCGAGGGCCTGTTCGGCCTGCGCCTGTACCGCATGCGCGTCGACGGCTTCGAGCCTGACCAGCGACTGCCCTTCGACCAGGTAGTCGCCGGGCTGCGCCAGCAATGCAATCACCCGGCCCGCCGCGGGCGCGTGCAGCAGGTGCTCCATCTTCATCGCCTCGAGCACGCCGACCTGCGCGCCGGCGGGAAGCACATCGCCCACTTCGACTTCGAACTGCACCAGCCTGGCGGCCATCGGCGCCTTGACCACGGGCATGGCGGGATCGTCTTCTTCCTGCACGGCAGCGCTCGCCGTGCCCCCGTGCACCACGGGCTTGCCCGGCTTCGGCTCGAACTTCTGCGCCGCGCCCAGCAGGTCGGCCAGGTGCTCTTCGACGAAGCGGGTGTGCACGGCCTGGCGCGCAAACTCGGGCCGCTCGCCGATGGCGCGCAAGAGCGGCAGGTTGGTGGCCATGCCTTCGATGCGGCACTCTTCCAGTGCGCGCAGCGAACGGCGCAGGGCGTCGGCAAAGTTGGGCGATGCGCTGTGCACGATCAGCTTGGCCAGCAGCGTGTCGTAGTGCGGCGATGGCGAAAGTCCGGTGTAGCCATGCGTGTCGACGCGTACGCCGGGGCCTGCGGGCAGGTCGAAGCGCGTCAGGCTGCCGCTGGCGGGGCGCGCATTGCCCTGGACATCCAGCGTCTCGGCGTTGATGCGCCACTGCACCGCGAAGCCTCGTTGCGCGGCCGTGGCGCCGGGCTCGACGCCCAGTTCCTCGAGCGACTGGCCGGCCAGCACGCCGATCTGCAGCTGCACCAGGTCCAGGCCCGTCACCTCCTCGGTCACGGTGTGCTCCACCTGCAGCCGCGGGTTGGCCTCGATGAAGACGAAGGGCAGCTTCCTCGACTGCTCGTCCACCAGGAATTCGAAAGTGCCCAGGCCCCGGTAGCCCACGGCCTGCGCCATGCGCAGCGCGGCCTGGGTGATTCGGTCCTTCAGGTCGGTGGCAAGCGCCGGGCTGGGCGCGATCTCCACCAGCTTCTGGAAGCGCCGCTGCAAGGTGCATTCGCGCTCGCCCAGGCTGGCGACGCGCTTGCCGTCGCCCAGCACCTGGATCTCGATGTGGCGCGCATTGCGCATCAGCCGCTCGACATAGACGCCGTCCACGCCGAATGCGGCCTTGGCCTCGGAGGTGCACCGCGCATGCGCCTCGGGCAGGTCTTCGGCGCGCAGCACGGCGCGCATGCCGCGTCCGCCGCCGCCGCCGATGGCCTTGACCATGACACCGGCCTGCTCGCCATCGGCAGACTGCTCGGCGAAGAAGGCTTGTGCTTGCGCCAGCGTGACCGCACCGCTGCTGCCCGGCATGACCGGAACGTCGCACTGCTGCGCCAGCTGGCGTGCGCGCGCCTTGTCGCCGAACAGGCCGAGTTGCTCGACCGTTGGGCCGATGAACACCAGCCCCGCATCCGCACAGGCTTGCGCGAAGTCGGCGCGCTCGCTGAGAAAGCCGTAGCCCGGATGCACCGCATCGCAGCCCTGCGCGCGAGCGATCTCGACGATGCGCGCGCCGTCCAGATACGCCGAGGGGCCGGTGGCCTCGAGCGCTACCGCCACGTCGGCCAGTTGCACATGCAGTGCCGCCGCATCGTCGCGCGCATGAATCGCCACACTGGCAATGCCCAGGTCGCGCAGCGCGCGCGCCAGCCGCACCGCCACCTCGCCGCGATTGGCGATGAGGATCTTCTTGAACGTCGTCATTCCTTGTCCTTGAGCAGCCGGCGCAGCACCTTGCCGGCGCCGGTGGTGGGCAGAGCATCGATGAAGCGCACCATGCGCGGTGTCTTGTAGGGCGCCATGTTCTCGCGCGACCAGGCGATCAGCTGCGCCTCGTCCACCTGCGCGCCGGCCTTCAGCACGATGTAGGCCTTGACCACTTCGCCCTTCTCGGCGTCGGGCTGCGCAATGACGGCGGCCTGCGCCACCGCCGGATGCTTGATGAGGATGGTCTCGACTTCCTCGGGGAACACGCTGTAGCCCGAGACCTTGATCATTTCCTTGAAGCGGCCGATGAAGGTGAGATAGCCGTCGGCGTCCATCTTGCCCATGTCGCCGGTATGAACCCAGCCGCCGCGCAGCGTGGCGGCGGTGGCTTCGGGCTTGTTCCAGTAGCCCTTGAAGGAGCCTTCGCTGGCGAGGATGATCTCGCCCACTTCGCCCACCGGCATGTCCTTTTGCGTGTCGGGATCGATGATGCGGATGCTCACGCCCGGCACGGCCACGCCCTGCGTGCCCCAGCGCGGCGCGTGCTGCGGCGTGTAGGTGTCGCAGGTGTGCGTCTCGGACAAACCGTAGGCGGCCTCGAACGATGTGCAGTTCTTCGCCACGGCGCGCCACTGATTCGCCAGCGGCTCGGTGAAGGCGATGCCGAAGCTGGTGACCGGATTGCGCTTCAGGCTCGACAAGTCGAACCTGGCGATGTCGGGCAGCTGCATCACCGCCACGTTCATCGGTGCAATGCTGTACCACCAGCTCACCTTGTAGTTCTCGATGGCCTGCGGCACCGCATGCGGATCGAAGCGATGCAGCAGCACGCTCGTGGCACCGCTGAGCACCGGCACGTTCACGCCCATGAGCATGCCGGCGATGTGATAGAGCGGCGCGATGGACAACAGCACGTCGTCCGTTGTGACGCCGTTGCAGTCGCCGGCCGCGCGGGTCTTGAACAATGCGTTGCCATAGCTGAGCATGGCGCCCTTGGGCAGGCCCGTGGTGCCCGAGGTGTAGGTCATGAGCGCGATGTCGTCCATGTCGACGGCCACCGGCGCCGGCTTTGCGCCCGTTCGCATCACCGCCAGGAAGTCCTCGCAATGCGCGGGCACGGTGCGCGGCTCCTGCTGCGCGGCCTTGAGCTCCGCCGGCAGGTCGATGGTGTTCGCGTCCTGCGCGGGAAGCAGGTCCGCGTAGTGCACGACAAAAACATGCGCCAGCGATTCGACCTGCGCGCGCACCTTGTCCACCACGGGCATCAAGGGCGCCGCCGCCACGATGACCCGGGCCTGCAGGTCGCCGACCTGGTAGGCCAGCTCGTGCTCCTTGTTGAGCGGACCGCTCGGGCAGACGATGGCGCCGATCTTCTGGATGCCGTAGTGCGCCACCAGGTACTGCGGGCAGTTGTTGAGGAACAGCACCACCGGGTCGCCCTTTTTCACGCCCAGCGCCTGCAGGCGCGCGGCAAAGGCGTCGCTCGCGCGGTCGAGCTCGCCGAAGCTCATGCTGGCGCCGTACCAGATGCAGGCCGGGTGGCCGCCCCGCTCGCGCGCATGGGCGCGCAGGTATTCGTGCAGGGGCTGCCGCGCGCGGGCGGGAAGGCTTTTCAGTGTCTCCATGGCGTCACTCGTTAAGGGTTATCGATAGCGGCTCGCCCGGCGGGCTTGCTTGCCATGGGCCGGATGTTGCAACAACAATCCTACCCATGGGTATAACTTCCGCGACACCGCACAAACCCGCTGCGGCAGGCGCCGACGAGCCGAAGGCGCGCTCGCGCCTGCACCTGCCCTCCGGCACCGGCCGCCAGCGCGCGGCCAACCAGAGCACCGACGTGCAGCGCGAGCGCATCCTGCTGGCGGCCACCGAGCTGTTTGCCGCGCAGGGCTACGCCAACACCACCATGGCGCAGATCGTGCGGGCGCTGGGCGTGACCAAGCCCTTCGTCTACTACTACTTCCGCGACAAGCAGGAGATATTCGAGACGCTGTCATGGAAGCCCGCGGTGGAATGCTTCACCACCATGGACTTCCCCGAGGACGACACGCGCTGCGCGCGCGACAAGGTCATGGACGGGCTGGAGCGGCTCATTCGCGCCACCATCGCCAACTTTCCCTGCGCGTTCTTCCCCTATCGCGAGCCGCAGGTGTACCGCCCCGAGTACGTGGCCGAGCAAAAGCGCATCGCGCGCCACTTCTACAACCGGCTGGTGCCGCTCCTGGAAGAAGCGCGGCGCGACGGCGACCTCGACTTCGACGACCCCAAGATCACCGCCCTGGCCGCCTGCAGCCTGCCGGGCTTTCTCTACAGCTGGTACAAGCCCGACGGGCGCGACGCCATCGACCCCCTCGTGGCCAAGCTGTGCGTGCTCACCTGGCGCCTGATCGGCCTGCGCCAGCAGGGCGCCAGACCCGAATCGCAAGAAGAAGGCGGCTGAAGCACCCTTCCCACTTCCTCATTCCCTTCCACCTTCAGGAGACATCCGAATGACGACGAAGACGTCCGGCGGCGCGCGCCTGCGCGCCTTGTTTGCAATCACCGCCCTGGCCGCGGCAGCCAGCGGCACCGCGCACGCGCAAGACACCTACAAGATCGCCTACATCGATCCGCTGTCGGGCCCCTTCGCCAACGTGGGCGAGCTGATGCTGCTGCACACGCAGTACGCGGTGGACGACATCAACGCGCACGGCGGCCTGCCGGGCGGCCAGAAGATGCAGTTGCTGCAGTTCGACAGCAAGCTGTCGGCGCAGGAAAGCCAGAGCGCGCTGCAGGCGGCCATCGACCAGGGCGCGCGCGCCATCGTCACCGGCGGCTCGGGCTCCTCGGTGGTGGCGGCCATCCTGCAGTCGGTGGCGCGCTGGAACCAGCGCAATCCGGGCAAGGAACTGCTGGTGCTCAACCACTCGTCCATCGACCCCGACATGACGGGCAAGAGCTGCAGCTTCTGGCACTTCCAGACCGAGGCGAACACGGCCATGAAGATGAAGGCCATCGCCAACTACATCAAGAAGACGCCGGACATCAAGAAGGTGTACCTGCTCAACCAGGACTACGCGCACGGCCGGCAGTGGGCCTCGTACGGGCGCCAGCTGGTGGGCCTGGCGCGGCCCGACATCCAGTTCGTGGGCGAGGCGCTGCACCCCATCGGCAAGGTCAAGGACTTTGCGCCGTATGTGGCCAACATCAAGGCCTCGGGCGCCGATTCGGTCATCACCGGCAACTGGGGGCAGGACATGACGCTGCTGCTCAAGGCCGCCGGCGACGCGGGCTACAACCTGCGCTACTTCAACCACAGCGCCGGCGCGATTCCGGGCACGGTGCTGGCGGTGGCGCAGTCCAAGGTTGGCCAGCTCACCTGGGTGGCCGAGTGGCATCCGGGCGAGGCCGACGTGCCCAAGGCCGAGGCGCTGGCCAAGGCCTACAAGGCGCGCACCGGCAAGGACTTTCTTGCGCCGCGCATCGACATGACGCCGCGCCTGCTGGCCGCCGCCATTGCCAAGGCCGGCAGCACCGACACGGTCAAGGTGGCCTACGCACTGGAGAACCTGCAGTACGACTCGGTGGTGGGCCCGGTGCGAATGCGCGCCGAAGACCACCAACTGCTGCTGCCGCAGGTAGTCAACACCATTGCGCCGGTCGACGGCAAGGCGGTGAAGGTGGGCTGGGAAGGCACCAACTACGGTTTCCGCACCGACGCGGTCTACAGCGGCAACGAATTGGCGCAAGGCACCGAGTGCAAGATGGTGCGGCCGCAGCTTCACTAGACGCCTTGACCTACGGGCGTGCGGGGCATTCGGGCAGTGCTAGTGTGCGGCCTTCTTTGCCTGAAGGACACGAATGAGCGCTGCAGCCGAATATGCCAACCAGGACCTGACACGGAGCGAGGTCGACGCGTCCAAGGGAACCTTGGTGCTGGAATTCGGCGCCACCTGGTGCCCCATCTGCCAGGGGGCGCAGCCGCTGATCGGGGAGGCGCTGGCGGGGCGGCAGGTGAATCATCTCCTGGTCGAAGACGGCCCGGGCCGCCCACTCGGACGCTCGTTCCGCATCAAGCTGTGGCCCGCGCTGGTCTTCCTGCGCGACGGCCAGGAGGTCGCGCGCGTCGTGCGGCCCAGCAAGGCGCAGGACTTCGACGCCGCGCTGGCGCAGTTGCAAGCATCCTGATCGAAGTGCGTTGAGCCGTTCGTCCGCCGCGCCGGACGTGCCGGGCTTCAGCTCGACCACTGGGACAACGCCGAAAAGGCCGACTCGCCCCGCTCCACCTGCAGCTCCAGCGTGATGCAGACGCCGCCCTCGACAGGGGCGTGGACGTGCAGATGCGCACCGATGGCCGCCGCCCGCGAGCGCATGTTGTCCAGGCCGCGCCCGCCACGCCGACGCCCGGCTGCGGCGGCGGTTGACGCCGCCGCAAAGCCGACGCCGTTGTCGGCGATCTGCAGCGTCACCAGCGTGCCGTCCTCGCTCATCCGGGCGCGCACCACGATGCGGGTGGCGCCGGCATGCTTGAGCACGTTGGTGAAGGCCTCCAGGAGAATTCGCTGCACGTGCATCACCACCTGCGGCGAGAGCTCGCGCAATTCCGGCAGCTCTGCCACGTCCCACACCACGCCGATGCCGGCCGCCTCCAGGCGCGGCTGCAGGCGGTAGCGCAGGGTGGCCAGCACCGTGGCCAGGTCGTCGTTGGCCGGCTGCAGCGAATCGACGGCCATGCGCATCTCGTCCATGGCATGCTGCACGTGCTCGCGCAGCGCCTGCGGCTGCGCGTCGGGGCGGGCCACCATGTTGAGCAGCGCCACCAGCTGCGAGCCCACGCCGTCGTGGATCTCGCGCATGATGCGCTGCCGCTCGTTGGACACCGTCTGGTGGTGCTGCTGTTCGCGCAGGATCTCGAAGGCCGCGCGCAGCTGCTGCTCGCGCTCCTCCACCCGGCGCGAAAGATCGGCATTGAGCGACTGGAACCCGGCCGCCGTGCGGCTGTAGCGCTCGGCGATCAGCCAGCCCATGATGGGCACGAACGCGAACATCGCATGCTGCAGCCAGGTGTTGTGCAGGCCGCTGGCGTTGGACAGGCGAATGGCCAGCAGGTCGTGCACGCCGGCCGCGATGGACGCCAGCAATGCACCGGCCAGCAGCCAGGCCCGGGCCTCGCCGCCCGTCCAGGCGCGGCGCGCCACGGTCCACAGCGATGCCAGCGACATCGGCACGAGGATGACCAGGCCCAGCGTCAGCAGACCGGGCTTGCGCGCCGCATAGGAGATCAACGCCAGCACGGAACTGGCAACGATGGCGATGTCGATCGAGCGGTCGACGGCGCGCGGCGCCGGGCCGGTGGCCAGCACCGAGAAGCGGCACATGAGGGCCATGTGCGCCATGTAGCAGATGGCCGCCAGCGCGCCCAGCCAGGGCCAGGGCAGCGGCGCGTCCGGCCAGGCGCGCTCGATGATGCGCATCATGCCCAGCAGCGCACCCAGGCCGAACCAGCCGTACATGGGCAGGCGCTGGCGCACCCACAGCACGCCGGTGAACACGCCCGTGCCCAGCAGGCCGACGGCAAACACCAGCATGGCCAGCTCGCGCCAGCGGCGGTTGCTGTCGTAGATGGCCTCGATCTCGTCGCGCGGGCCGTACAACACCACCGACAGGCCGCCCAGGCGCTGCGGCTGGATCGTGACGTCCACGCGCAGCTCGTTCGGGCGGTCTGAGCGCAGCAGCGCGGCCGGCAACGCGGCCATCACCGGGTGCTTGGCCGCGTCGAACTCGGGATCGCCCAGCTCGCCCCAGTGCTGGACGAGGCCGCCGTTGACGCGTACCTCGACCTGGTTGCCAACGCGCGAGAACAGCAGCGCCATGGGCTGCGCCTGCGCGTGGGGCGGCAGCACGATGCGGTAGGTGGCGCGGCCGCCCTGGCCCGGGTGGTCGCCGTCCCAGCGGCGCGCCAGGTCGACGGTGCCCTCGTAGACGGTGCCGCCGTCGGTATCGAGCGTCACCTGGGCCGTGTCCAG
>JAFECZ010000168.1 GCA_018241905.1 Pseudomonadota bacterium | reverse complement strand
CGCCGGCCAGATCATCGGCAGCGTGACCTTGAAGAACACCCGCACGGGGTGGATGCCGTCCACGTGGGCGGCTTCGTAGCAGTCCCTGGGCAGCATCTGCAGGGCCGCCAGCGTGAGCAGCGCCATGAAGGGCGTGGTCTTCCACACGTCCACCAGCACCACGGACCACAGCGCAAAGTCGGGGTCGGCCGTCCAGGCGATGTTGTGGTCGATGAGGCCCGCGGTGCGCAGCATGGCATTGAGCACGCCGAACTGGTCGTGCATGATCCAGGCCCACATCTTGGCCGACACGATGGTCGGAATCGCCCAGGGCACCAGCACCGCCGCGCGCACCAGGGCGCGCCCCTTGAACTGCGCATTGAGCACCAGGGCGAACACCAGGCCCAGAAGGGTTTCGAGCGTGACCGAGACCAGCGCGAACTTGAAGGTGTTGCGTATCGCCACGCCCCAGTCGGTGCTCCAGAAGCCGTCTGCCGCGTCGAGGTTGAACACGCCGTAGGGCCCGAAGTAGTTCTGCAGTCCCACCATTTGATAGGTGGACTCGCCGATGGTCTCCAGGCTCGCGTCGGTGAAGCTGAAGAAGATGGTGCGGCCCAGCGGCCAGCCGGCCACCAGCGCGAGCACCAGCAGGGTGGGCCCCAGGAAGAGCCAGGCGCTGCGGATGCGCGCGCGCGTCAGTTCGGACTTGGGGTTGCGCGTGCCAACCCGCCCGCCAGCTTCGCCGGCGGCGGCGTTCGTCGTGTGGGCCATGGAAGGTCGGGGCCGGTAGTCAGCGCCACTGCGGCCCGCGGCGAATCGATTCGATCTTGGTCTCGAGCCTGGCCAGCCCCTTGTCGGCCTCCACGCTGCCCGAGAGCACGTCGTGCGCGGTGTTCCAGAAGGCAGCCGACACCTCGTTGTACTTGGCTCCCGTCACGGTGGCCGGGCGCGGCACGGCATTCACGAAGGTCCCGTACAGGTCGCCGAAGAAGGGGTTGCTCTTGAGCACGTCCGCGTCCTTGTAGAGCGAGACGATGGTCGGGTTGTACGAGCCGCGAATGGCGCGGTCCTTCTGGACTTCGAGGCTGGTGAGGTACATCACCAGGTCGGCTGCTTCCTTCTCGTGCTTCGAATACTTGCTCACGGCCAGATTCCAGCCGCCCAGCGTGCCGGTGCTCTTGCCGTCGGCGCCGTGGGGCAGGGCCGCCACGCCCACCTTGCCCTTGACCGGGCTGTCGGCGCCCTGGCTCAGCGACCATGCGTAGGGCCAGTTGCGCATGAAGACGGCGTTGCCCTTCTGGAACACGCCGCGCGCATCTTCCTCGGCGTAGTTGAGCACGCCCTTGGGGGCGACGGTGCCGATCCAGCCGGCGGCCACGGCCAGCGCCTTGGCGGCATTGGCGTTGTTGACGGTGATCTTGCCGCCGGCGTCGACGATGGCGCCGCCGCCGCTGCTTTCGAGCCACTCGAGCGCGTTGCAGGTCAGGCCTTCGTACGCCTTGGCCTGGAACACGTAGCCCTGCATGTCGGCCATGCCGGCCTTGCGCTCGCCGTCCATGACCTTCTTCGCGGTGGCGCCCAGTTGCTCCCAGGTGACGGGCGGCTTCTCGCCGTACTTGGCCAGCAGGTCCTTGCGATAGAAGAGCACTCCGGCGTCGGTGAACCAGGGCATGGCCACCAGCTTGCCGTCGACCGTGTTGTTGCGCACGATGGCCGGGAAATGGTCTTTTTCCGCGCCCCTGGTGTAGGGCGCCAGGTCCACCAGGTGCGCCTTGATGATGCCCGGCCACACCACGTCGACATTCAGCACGTCCAGGTCGGCCGACTTGGCGGCGAACATCTGGCGGAACAGCCCGAGGATGTCCGAGGTGGACTGGGGGATGGTGAGGTGCTTGACGGTGTTGCCGGTCCTGGCGCTCCACTCGTCGGCCGCCTTCTTGCAGAACTCGAAGTCCTGGCCAACCGTGCCGCAGGCAATGGTGACTGTGACGCCCGCTGCCTGAACACCCAGCGCAGACCATCCGAGCAGCCCAGCGGCTGCCACCTTCAAGGCAAACTTCATGAATTCTCGCTTTTCCAAAGCTGTGACTCTGGTCTTGGGAGAACCCACGTTCTCCCTCCCTGTTGCCTGGAGCTTCGGCCTCTATGGGCGGGTCGATGAGCTCGAGGCGGGTCGCAGTCTATTCAGCGCCGATAGGCCGCCGATGGGGGTTTGCTCTAGTTGCCGCGCCGGCCCGGCGGCAAGCAGTGGGGCAATTCGCCAGCTGGTGAAAACCGGGCGCGGGCCGCGGCGCCGCGCCCAGCTTGGATGCGGGAAATCGATCAACGATGGGAAATATTTGCACGTGCAGGTTTCCTTGCCGCACGCCGAATGCGAGGCGCGTGTGATGCCCCTGCGCGGCCGTCGGTCATTGACGGCAGGGCGCCGGACGGTCAGCTGTGCTGCGACGTGCAGTCGCTGTCGCGCACCGTCACGTCCAGCTGCCGTTGGCCGACGGTGTAGAGGTGGCGGAAGGTGATGCCGCGGTCGAGCATGGCGCGCGTGTTGGGCGTGCTGCAGTTCTTGGCCGTCAGGCGCATGCGCAAGGTGCCGGGATCGAGCCGGCTGGCCTGCATGTAGTGGTAAGTGGCCACGCGGCTGGCGGGCTCGTACTCCGCACCCACCAGCACCGACTGGTCTTCCATCTGGATGGGCACGCGCTGCATGACCACCTGCACGCCGCTCTTCATGCCGGCTTCGAGCTCGGAGTCGCTCATGCTGGCAAGGCGCGCCGAATCGTCGGCGCTCCACGCCAGCGGCATGGCGCACGTCAGGGCCAGCGCGATGGGCAGATGGCGCAATGCCGGTGCGTGCAGCACGGTGAGTGTCATGGCAGCCCCCTTGGCGACGTCTGGCAAAAAGTATGACTTTGGTATGCAGGTACGTCAATCGGCCATTTGCAATTTCGGCCGGCGTCCTGCCCAATCGCTGCTTGCCCGAAGGCATGGAGGTGCATCAGAGATGACGACGACCACCAAGGCAAAGCGTGTCTTCAACTTCAGCCCTGGCCCGGCCACCCTGCCCGAGCCGGTGCTTCGACAGGCGGCGGACGAGATGCTGGACTGGCATGGCAGCGGCATGTCAGTGATGGAAATGAGCCATCGCGGCAAGGAGTTCATCGGCATCCACGCCGAAGCCGAAAAGCTGCTGCGCGAACTGATGGGCGTGCCGGCAACCTACAAGGTGCTCTTCCTGCAGGGCGGGGCCATCGGGCAGAACGCCATCGTGCCGATGAACCTGCTGCGCGGCCATGCCGGCTTCGACGTGGTCGACACCGGCGAGTGGTCGCTCAAGACCATCAAGGAAGGCAAGAAGTATGGCGCAGTGAACATCGCCGCGAGCAGCGCCGCCGGCGGCTACAACCACATTCCGCCGCGCGAGAGCTGGCAGCTGTGCCCCGATGCCGCCTACGTGCACATCTGCTCCAACGAGACCATCGGCGGCGTGCAGTACCACGCGACGCCCGATACCGGCGCGGTGCCGCTGGTGGCCGACATGTCCAGCGACTTCATGTCGGGCCCCGTCGACGTCAAGCGCTACGGCCTCATCTACGCGGGGGCCCAGAAGAACGTGGGGCCGGCCGGCGTCACCATCGTGATCGTGCGCGACGACCTCATTGGCCAGGCCCTGCCTATCACGCCCTCGGCCTTCGACTACAAGATCCAGGCCGATGCCGACTCGATGTACAACACGCCGCCCACATACAGCATCTACATCGTGGGGCTGGTGCTGCGCTGGATCCAGGCCCAGGGCGGGCTGGCCGCGGTGCAGGCGCGCAACCGCGAGAAGGCTGCGCTGCTCTACCAGTACCTGGACGGCACGCAGTTCTACTTCAACCCGGTGGCCGTGCCCGACCGTTCGCTGATGAACGTGCCCTTCAAGCTGCGCGACCCGTCGCTGGACGACACCTTCCTCAAGGGCGCCGACGAGCGAGGCCTGGTGCAGCTCAAGGGCCATCGCTCGGTGGGCGGCATGCGCGCGTCGCTGTACAACGCGCTGACGCTGGAGGCGGTGGCGGCGCTGGTGGCCTACATGAAGGAATTCGAGGCGCGCCATGGCTGAGGCCGCCCAACGGCCGCCCTTCAAGGTCCTGGTGCTCAACGAGATCTCGCCCAAGGGTCTGGCGCGCCTGCCGGCGGACCGCTACCTGGCCGGCAAGGACCTGGGCCAGCCCGACGCCGTGCTGGTGCGCTCGGCCGACATGCACGACATGGAGATCGCCGCGAGCGTGAGGGCCATCGGCCGCGCCGGCGCCGGCACCAACAACATACCGGTCGCCGCCATGAGCGCCCGGGGCGTGCCGGTATTCAATGCTCCCGGCGCCAATGCCAACGCGGTGAAGGAACTGGTGCTGGCCGGCATGCTCATGGCCGCCAGGAAACTGCCCGGCGCCATGCGCTTCGTGACGGGCGAACTCGGCGCCGTGCGCGGCGAGCTCGACCAGGCGGTGGAGCAGGGCAAGAGCGCCTTCGCCGGCTTCGAGTTGGCCGGGCAGACGCTGGGCATCGTGGGCCTGGGCAAGGTGGGCTGCCTGGTGGCCGATGCGGCCATCAAGCTGGGCATGGACGTGCTGGGCTACGACCCCGACATCACCGTCGACGCGGCCTGGAGCCTGCCGTCGCAGGTGCGAAGAGCCGGCAGCGTTGCCGAAGTGCTGCGAAGCGGCCGCTTCGTCAGCCTGCACGTGCCGCTGCTGCAGGCCACGCGGCACCTGGTCAACGAAGGGAATATCGGCCTCATGCCCCAGGGCGCGGTGCTGCTGAATTTCTCGCGCCAGGGCGTGGTGAGCGACGAGGCCGCGCTGGCAGCGCTGGACGGCGGCGCGCTGGCGGCCTACGTGTGCGACTTTCCGAGCGCGGCGCTGTTGCGGCACGAGCGCGTGATCTGCCTGCCGCACCTGGGCGCCTGCACGCGCGAGGCCGAGGAAAACTGCGCCGTGATGGTGGCCGAGCAGCTGCGCGACTTCCTGGAAAACGGCAACGTGGCCAATGCCGTGAACTTCCCGGCCGTGGGCATGGCGCGCGAGTCGGCCTATCGGGTGGGCATTGCCAATGCCAACGTGCCCAACATGCTCGGCCAGATTTCAACGGCCATGGCGCGGGCCGGGCTGAACATCCACAACATGGTCAACAAGTCGCGCGGCGACATGGCCTACACGCTGGTGGACGTGGACAGCCGCGTGAGCGAAGAACTGCTGGCCGAGCTGGCGGGCATCGAGGGCGTGCTCTCGGTGCGCTACTTGCCGGCCCACTGAAGGGTTGATGGAGCCCGACTCGAACGAGAGGAGAAGAAGCCATGGAACAGCAACATTCGTCCCCCGGCTCGAAGCCCGTGCGCTGGCCGCTGCGCGTGAAGGTCGAGGCGGCGCTGTCGCTCGCCTGCGCGCTGCTGGCCGTGCTGACCGGATTCGTGCCGGACTGGATCGAGCGCATCTTCGATGCAAGTCCCGACGGCGGCAGCGGGGAGGCCGAGTGGGGCATCGTGATCATCTTCGCGGCGGCCGCGCTCATGGCGGGCTGGGCGGCGCGGCGCGAATGGAGCCGCTGGGTGCTCGAGCGGCAGTCCTGAGGCACCGCGCCCGCCGCCTGCCGACGAGGGGTGCGCCTTGCCGCGCACCCCGGGGACGCGCGTCAGGCCTGGCGGGCCACCACCGCCGGCCTTCTCTTGGCGTTCATGTCCACGTCGGTGATCAGCCAGAGGATGGAAATGAGCACCAGGCCGACCACGCTGAACACCACCAGCACCAGGTCGCTGCCGCCCAGCGTCATGCCGTTGGCCGTGGTGGGTGCGATGCAGATCATGGTGGCGGCGCTCATGCCCACGTAGTGCATGGTGCACACGGCCACGCCCATGACCGCGGCAGCGCCGATCTGGCGAGGCAGGTTGTTGGTGTGAAAGGCCAGCCACAGGGCGGCTGCCGCGGCCGTGATGGCAATGCCCACCGACAGGGCGACGATGCCCAGGTCCAGTTCCATGGCGGCGCGCAGCTTCATCGCATACATGCCGCCGTAGTGCATGACGCACACGCCCAGCCCCGCGAGCACGCTGGCGGCCATCCAGCCTGGCCGGTTGAATTTGCGCGCACCGCCCGCCAGGTACAGCGCAATGCCCGAAATCAACACTGCCGCCACCAGCGAGCCGACCGTCAGCACCGGCTCGTACACGATGCGCACCGGCAACTGGTAGGCCAGCATGCCGATGAAGTGCATCGACCAGATGCCCACACCGCCGAGCGCCACGGCCGCGCAGGCCAGCATCGAGAACTTGGCGCGTCCGTCGGCCTTGAGCATGCGGCTTGCGCACATCAGGGCCGTGAGCGACCCCGCGAAGGACACGAAATATGACATGGCGACCAAGCCCGGGGAATACTGGGGCGTGAGTACCTGGCCAATGACGAGCGGGTTGGTCATGCGCGAATTCCTTTCTGGAAAGAGGTCGGTTCCCAGGCCCCAGACACCCAATGTGAATAAGGCACTTTTGGGATCGCATGCCCAGTCTGGTGGGTTTGTTACGTCGTGTAAATCAGCCGAAGGGGCCCGAAAGCGGAACTATTTCTCACCCGCGCCGATGTGATTTTTCACGTGACTACTTGCGTATTAGTGGGTCGCATGGCTGAAACCGGTGCCAGTATTTCTGTCGTGCGCGCGCGACGTGCAAGCCGCTCAAACACCCGCCAGCGCGTATTCGGATGTTGCTCGCGTGAGCATCGGTGCCGATCCTTGCAGCAGGCCGGACAGTGCGTCTAAAAAGCGTCTGTACCAATGAAGGAATGACCATGTCCATGGACACCGTGCTGGCGCCCGCGCCGCTCGACCCCGGCAGCCTGATGCTGTCTCCCTTGCTGGCCTGGCAATCGGCCGGCGTCGCGATGGCGCTGGATGCCCAGCAACTGCAGTGGAAGCTGGTGCTCGGCTGGCAAGACGCCGTGGGCGCCATGCAGCGTGAATGGTGGGACGGCTGGATTGCCCGCTACGGCGGCGGCGTGCCGCTGGACGCCTGACCCGAGCCTTTCAAGCCCCCTGCCGGGTCAAGACGCACTCGCCTGGCAGCGAAGGCGCCCCTGGCGCATCATGGGCGAATGTCCCGCTCGATTGCAGGAAGGCCCATGACGACCGATTCGCTGCGTGCCACGAAAAAGCGCCAGGAGGACACGGCGGAGGTAGCCGCCGCACTGCCGGACCAACCCATCAGCCAGGCGGTGCTGCTCGAGAAGTACGCCAAGGGCGACGAGCGCAGCATCGGCGATGTGCAGCGGCGTGTGGCCCGGGCGCTGGCCGAGGCCGAGGCGCCCGAGCAGCGCGCGCTGTGGGAGGCGCGCTTTCTGCAGGCCCTGCAGGCCGGCTTTCTTCCGGCCGGGCGCATCCAGTCCGCGGCCGGCGCGGGCCTGAGCGCCACTCTCATCAACTGCTTCGTGCAGCCGGTGGGCGATTCGATTGCCGCTGAAGAAGACGGCCACCCGGGCATCTACGTGGCGCTCAAGGACGCGGCCGAGACCATGCGGCGCGGCGGCGGCGTGGGCTACGACTTTTCGCGCATCCGCCCGCGCGGCGCATGGGTGGCCAGCACGCAGTCCAGCGCATCGGGGCCGGTGTCGTACATGCGCGTGTTCGACCGTTCCTGCGAAACGGTGGAGTCGGCCGGCGCCCGGCGCGGCGCGCAAATGGGCGTGCTGCGCTGCGACCATCCGGACATCGAGGAGTTCATCCACGCCAAGGACGCCGGCGACCTGGCCAACTTCAACATCTCGGTGGGACTGACCGACGCCTTCATGAAGGCGGTGGTGGACGACCAGCCGGTGGAACTGGTGCACCGGGCCGCGCCGGGGCCGCGCTACGCGGGCGCGGCCACGCACCGGCGAGAGGACGGCTTGTGGGTGTACCGCACGCTGGCGGCGCGCGAGCTGTGGGAGCAGATCATGCATTCCACCTACGACCACGCCGAGCCGGGCGTGCTCTTCCTGGATCGCATCAACCTGGACAACAACCTCTCGTACTGCGAGACCATCGCGGCCACCAACCCCTGCGGCGAGCAGCCGCTGCCGCCGCATGGCTGCTGCTGCCTGGGCTCCATCGACCTGACGCGCTTCGTGCGCCATCCCTTCGACGAATCGGCAGCCGCGTTCGACGAGGAGGGCTTCGAATCGCTGGTGCAAGTGGCTGTGCGTATGCTCGACAACGTGCTGGACGTCAGCGTGTGGCCCTTGCCGGCACAAGAGGACGAGGCGCGCCGCAAGCGCCGCATCGGCCTGGGCTTTACCGGCCTGGGCGATGCGCTGGTGATGCTGGGCCTGCACTACGACAGCGACGCTGCCCGCGAGATGGCGCGGCGCATTGCCCAGCGCATGCGCGACAGCGCCTACCGCGCCTCGGTGGCGCTGGCGCAGGAGCGGGGCGCCTTTCCGCTCTTCAATGCCGACCTCTACCTCAGCCGCGGCACCTTTGCATCGCGCCTGCCGGCGCAGCTCAAGGACAGCATCCGCGCGCAGGGCCTGCGCAACTCGCACCTGCTGTCCATCGCGCCCACCGGCACCATCAGCCTGGCCTTTGCCGACAACGCCAGCAACGGCATCGAGCCGCCGTTTTCCTGGACCTACACGCGGCGCAAGCGCGGCGCCGACGGTCGGTTCGAGGAGTTCGCGGTGCAGGACCACGCCTGGCGCCTGTACCGCGCACTGAAGGGCGAGGGCGCGCCGCTCACGCCCGCCTTCGTCACCGCGCTGGAGCTGAGTACTCGCGCACACGAACAGATGGTCGCGGCCGTGGCGCCGTACATCGACACCTCGATCTCCAAGACGGTGAACGTGCCCGTCGACTACCCCTACGAAGAGTTCAAGGACCTGTACCTGCGCGCGTGGCGCTCGGGGCTCAAGGGGCTGTCGACCTACAGGCCCAACACGGTGCTCGGTTCGGTACTGGTGGCGCAGCCGCAGGCCGGCAGCACGGCGCAGGCGGCGGCCGGTGCGCTGACGCTGGACGCTGGCGTGGCGGGCCTGCTCAACGAGCGCCTGCTGGTTGACCGCGCGCCGCAGCCCGTGCTGGCCTCGCTGCGCTGGCCAGGCCGGCCCGACCTGCCGGCCGGCAACGCGGCCTGGAGCTTCATGATCCGCCATCCCTTTGGCGAGTTCGCGCTATTCGTGGGTGAATTGCCCGAGTCGGACGGGCACGTGGCCCCCTTCGAGGTGTGGTTCAACGGTGCGGAGCAGCCGCGCGGCCTGGGCGCGCTGGCCAAGACCTTGTCGATGGATCTGCGCGCCAAGGACCCGGCCTGGATGCGCCAGAAGCTGGATCTGCTGGCCACGGTGCAGGAAGAGCGCGCCTTCGAGATGCCGTTTCCGCCCAGCGGCGAGCCGCGCCGCTTTCCGGGCGTGGTGGCGGCCACGGCGGCAGTGATCCGCTGGCGCTGCGAGCAACTGGGCCTGTGGCGCGATGAAGGCGAGGGCGCCGCCACGCCTGTCATCGATGCGCTCTTCAGCCGCGAAGAACCGCAGACCGGCCCCAACGGCACGTTGGCCTGGGCGGTGGACATCCACAACCCGGCCAGCGACGAAGCCTTCACGCTCACGCTCAAGGAAGTGCTGCTGCCCGACGGGCGCGGCGGCCGCGTGGCCAGGCCCTGTGCACTGGGCCTGTCGGGCAACCACCCGCGCGCGCTGGACGGACTGGCGCGCATCCTCTCGCTGGACATGCGCGTGCTCGACCCCGCGTGGATCGGCATGAAGCTGCGCAAGCTGCTCAACTACGCCGAGCCGCTGGGCCACTTCATGGCCTTCGTGCCGGGCCTGCCGCCGGGACAGCAGCGCCAGCAGGTGTGGCCGTCCACCGTGGCCTACATGGCGCAGCTCATGATCCACCGCTACGCCATGCTGGGCGTGCTCGACGCCGACGGCTATCCGCTGGCGCCCATGGGCATCCTGCAGGCGCCGGGCGACGCGTCGGAAGACGTGCAGCCGCTGGC
>JAFECZ010000167.1 GCA_018241905.1 Pseudomonadota bacterium | reverse complement strand
AGGTCCTTGAAGTAGTCGTAGTGGCTCTTGGCGTGGCGGTCGGGGTTCATGGCCACGAAGCCAGTGTGCTGCAGGAAGCCCGGGTACACGCGCCGGCCCTCGCCCGGGAAGCCGTGCGGCACCCGGTGGATGACGTTGTTCTCGAACCACTCGAAGCTCTTGTTCATCGCCAGGTTGTTCACCGCGGTGGGCGACTTGCGGGCGTCGATGGGGCCGCCCATCATGGTGAGCGACAGCGGCAGCTGCTCGCCGCGGCTGGCCATGAGCGAGACGGCGGCCAGCACCGGCACCGTGGGCTGGCACACGCTCATCACGTGGCAGTGGCCGTACTCGGACTGCAGGCGGCGGATGAACTCCTGCACGTAGTTGATGTAGTCGTCCAGGCGGAATTCGCCTTCGGACAGCGGCACCATGCGGGCGTTCTTCCAGTCGGTGATGTAGACCTTGTGGTCCTGCAGCATGGTGCGCACCGTGTCGCGCAGCAGCGTGGCGTAGTGGCCCGACAGGGGCGCCACGATCAGCACCACCGGCTGCGACTTGAGGATGGACAGCGTGTGCGTGTCGTCCGTGAAGCGCTTGAAGCGCCGGAGTTCGCAAAACGGCTTGTCGTGCTCCACGATTTCCTGGATCACGACGTCGTTGCCTTCGACCTTGACGGTCTTGATCTCGAATTCGGGCTTGACGTAGTCCTTGCCGAGCCGGTACAGCAGGTCGTAGCCCGCGGAAACTCGCTGGGCCATGGGCATCTGGCTGAAGCCGGTGCCGGCGCCAAAGAGCTTGGAGGCGGCTTGGGCGAAGTCGGCAAACGGCTCCATGAGGGAGCGTTGCGCTTCGTAGAGTTGGTAGAGCATCGTGAGACCTCGGTTCTTCGCTGCAGTGCAATATATCAGTGGCGCGAGACCGGTTACAGGCGAAAGTTCCCTATGTGACTGGGTACCAACGTCTCACAATGTGAACGCGCCGGGGCGCGTCCACTAGTTCACGAATGGGTCAGAGAACCTTGGCGATGCTCTGGCAGACGTAGTCGATGTTCTTGCTGTTCAGGGCGGCCACGCACATGCGGCCGGTGTCGGTGCCGTAAACGCCGAATTCGTTGCGCAGCTGCACCATCTGGTCCTTGGTGAGGCCCGAGTAGCTGAACATGCCGATCTGCTGGGTGATGAAGCTCATGTCGCGCTTCACGCCGGCGGCCTTGAGGCCGTCGACCAGCTTCTGGCGCATGGCCTTGATGCGAACGCGCATTTCGGCCAGCTCCTTTTCCCACAGCGCGCGGCGCTCGGGGTTGTTCAGCACGGCGGCGACCACGGCGCCGCCGTGGATCGGCGGGTTGCTGTAGTTGGTGCGGATGGCGATCTTCAACTGCGACAGCACGCGGGCTGCTTCTTCCTTGTTCGCGCACAGCACCGACAAGGCGCCCACGCGCTCGCCGTACAGGCTGAAGCTCTTGGAGAAGGAGGTGGACACGAAGAAAGTCAGGCCGGCGGCCACGAACTTGCCGATCACGGCCCCGTCCTCGGCGATGCCATGGCCGAAGCCCTGGTAGGCCATGTCCAGGAAGGGCACCAGGTGCTTGGCACGCACCACGCCGATGACCTGGTCCCACTGGTCGGCCGTGATGTCGTAGCCGGTCGGGTTGTGGCAGCAGGCGTGCAGCACGACGATGGTACCGGCCGGGGCGGCGCCCAGGGCTTCGAGCATGCCGTCGAAGTTCACGCCCAGCTTCTCGGCGTTGTAGTAGGGGTAGGTCTCGACCGGGAAGCCGGCGTTGGTGAACAGCGCGCGGTGGTTTTCCCAGCTCGGGTCGCTGATCAGCACCTTGGCGTTCGGGTTGAGCTTCTTGAGGAAGTCGGCGCCAACCTTGAGGCCGCCGGTGCCGCCGATGGCCTGGATGGTGGCGACGCGGCCGGTGGCGACGGGTTCGCTGTCGGCGCCGAACACCAGGTTCTTCACCGCGCCGTCGTAGGCGGCGATGCCGTCGATGGGCAGGTAGCCCCGGGCCGTGGGGGCCTTGAGCATGTCGGCTTCGGCCGTCTTGACGCACTCCAGCAGGGGCAGCTTGCCGTTGTCGTCGTAGTACACGCCCACGCCCAGGTTGACCTTGTTCGGATTGGTGTCGGCAGCAAATTGCTCGTTGAGGCCAAGAATCGGGTCGCGCGGCGCCATTTCGACGGCGTTGAACATGGACATGGTGAGAAAGTCGGTTTGGATGTGGAGGGCGCCCGGGCCGGTGCCTGGGCTTTCTTGCAACTGGCGGCTGGGTTTAACCTACGCAGTTCCCTTGAATTTTACCGTTTGCCAACCATCTGCTGCGGGAACACCCTATGTCCGAACTGCCTGAAGTCCTGCCTGCTTCGCCCACCACCGGCTCCGTGGGCCCCGCCAAGCAGGGGGAGTTCGTCCATTTTCCCGACTCTCCCTTCGAGCTTTTCCAGCCCTATCCGCCAGCCGGCGACCAGCCCACGGCCATCGAGCAGCTGGTGGAAGGGGTGCAGGACGGCGAGGTGTTCCAGACGCTTCTGGGCGTGACCGGCTCGGGCAAGACCTACACCATGGCCAACGTGATCGCCCGGCTGGGGCGTCCGGCCATCGTGTTCGCGCCCAACAAGACGCTGGCGGCGCAGCTGTACAGCGAGTTCCGCGAGTTCTTTCCGAAGAACGCGGTCGAGTACTTCGTCAGCTACTACGACTACTACCAGCCCGAGGCCTACGTGCCCCAGCGCGACTTGTTCATCGAGAAGGACAGCTCGATCAACGAGCACATCGAGCAGATGCGCCTGTCGGCCACCAAGAGCGTGCTGGAGCGGCGCGACACCATCATCGTGGCCACGGTGAGCGCCATCTACGGCATCGGCACGCCCGAGGACTACACGCAGATGCGCTTCATCCTGCGCCACGGCGACAAGATCGGCCAGCGCGACGTCATCGGCCGGCTCATCCGCATGCAGTACACGCGCAACGAGCAGGATTTCTCGCGCGGCACCTTCCGCGTGCGCGGCGACACCATCGACGTGTTTCCGGCCGAGCACAGCGAGCTGGCCATCCGCATCGAGCTGTTCGACGACGAGGTGGAATCGCTGCAGCTGTTCGATCCGCTCACCGGGCGCATCCGCCAGAAGATTCCGCGCTTCACCATCTATCCGTCCAGCCACTACGTGACGCCGCGCGACAAGGTGCTCAATGCGGTGGAGACCATCAAGCTGGAGCTGGACGGCCGCCTGAAGGAACTGCTGGCCGACACCAAGCTGGTGGAGGCCCAGCGCCTGGAGCAGCGCACCCGCTTCGACCTGGAAATGCTGGCCGAGATCGGCCACTGCAAGGGCATCGAGAACTACACCCGGCACCTGTCGGGCGCCGCGCCGGGCGAGCCCCCGGCCACGCTGACCGACTACATGCCCAAGGACGCGCTGATGTTCCTGGACGAGAGCCACCAGATGATCGGCCAGCTCAGCGCCATGTACAACGGCGACCGGGCGCGCAAGACCACGCTGGTGGAATACGGCTTCCGCCTGCCCTCGGCGCTGGACAACCGCCCGCTCAAGTTCGAGGAATTCGAGCGCCGCATGCGCCAGTGCATCTTCGTTTCTGCCACGCCGGCCGACTACGAGAAGGAGCATGCCGGCCAGGTGGTGGAGCAGGTGGTGCGCCCCACCGGCCTGGTCGACCCGGAGGTGGAAGTGCGTCCGGCCACCCACCAGGTGGACGACGTGCTGCAGGAAATCCGCATCCGCGTCGACAAGAACGAGCGGGTGCTCATCACCACGCTGACCAAGCGCATGGCCGAGCAGCTCACCGACTACCTCACCGACAACGGCGTGAAGGTGCGCTATTTGCACAGCGACGTGGACACGGTGGAACGGGTGGAAATATTGCGCGACCTGCGCCTGGGCACCTTCGACGTGCTGGTGGGCATCAACCTGCTGCGCGAGGGGCTGGACATCCCGGAGGTGTCGCTGGTGGCCATTCTCGATGCCGACAAGGAAGGCTTCCTGCGCGCCGAGCGCTCGCTGATCCAGACCATCGGCCGGGCGGCGCGCAACCTGAACGGCAAGGCCATCCTTTACGCCGACAAGATGACCGACTCGATGAAGAAGGCCATCGGCGAGACCGAACGGCGCCGTGAGAAGCAGCTGGCCCACAACGAGGCCAACGGCATCACGCCGCGCAGCATCGTCAAGCAGGTGCGCGACCTGATCGACGGCGTGTACAGCGAGAAGAGCGGCAAGGAAGCCGAGAAGCTCGAGCTGCAACGCGCCAAGGTCGAGGACATGAGCGAGAAGGACATCTCGCGCGAGATCAAGCGGCTGGAAAAACTCATGATGGAGCACGCGCGCAACCTCGAATTCGAGAAGGCGGCGCGGGTGCGAGACCAGCTGGCGCTGCTGCGCGAGCAGGCCTTTGGCGGCGCGGGCGGCGACAACATCGCAGTGCTGACGCCTGGGAAATAGTCGCGCATGAAAGTGCCCAACCTGGTCAATTGGGCCGATTGGGCCATTCCCATCGGTGTTTACCCCGAGCACCCTGGGGTTTCTGGTATACTTGACTCAATTACTCAACAACAAAAGAACTTCGCGATGAAGGGCCGGCTCCAACTCACTGGGTCTCCAGTGCCGCGGGCAGCCGGTTAAGGGCGGAGACGAGCCACCGGAGTCACAAATTCCGGTGTGGTTTCAACGGTAAGCACATAAGGAGCTTGCGATGCGTCTCACTACCAAGGGCCGTTTTGCGGTCACGGCCATGATCGATCTGGCGCTGCGCCAGAACAGCGGTCCCGTCACGCTGGCCGCTATCAGCCAGCGGCAGCAGATTTCTCTTTCCTATCTCGAGCAGCTGTTCGGCAAGCTGCGCCGGCACGAGCTGGTCGAGTCCACCCGTGGCCCGGGTGGCGGTTATTCGCTGGGCCGCAAGGCGTCGGAAATTACCGTGGCGGACATCATCGTGTCGGTCGACGAGCCCATCGATGCCACCCAGTGCGGCGGCAAGGAAAACTGCCTGGGCGAGGCCGGCCGCTGCATGACGCACGAGCTGTGGGCGTCGCTGAACCAGCGCATGGTCGAGTTCCTCGATTCCGTCACCCTGCAAAAGCTCGTGGACGACCAGTTGGCCAAGGGCGTCACCGTCGAGAACAAGCCGGCGGTCAAGCGCGCCATCTCGGCGCAGCCGGTGGTCAAGCCGATTCGCGTGAACGCGCCGAACTCGGTGTTTGCGCTGGGCAACGCCTTCGCCAAGTCCTGACCTGAGCACGGCGCCCCGGGGCATGGCGCCTCGGGGTGTTCAAGAAGCGATCCCACGATATCTACGAATTACAGAGCCAGCCATGGACGTCACCCCTCATTTCCCGATCTATCTCGACTACGGCGCGACGACGCCGGTTGATCCGCGCGTGGTCGACGCGATGATTCCCTGGTTGCGCGAGCATTTCGGCAACCCGGCGTCGCGCAGCCATGCCTGGGGTTGGGAAGCCGAGGAGGCCGTCGAGAAGGCTCGCGGCTACGTGGCCGAACTGATCGGCGCCGATCCGCGCGAGATCGTGTGGACCTCGGGCGCCACCGAATCGAACAACCTGGCCCTGAAGGGCGCAGCGAATTTCTACAAGGGCAAGGGCAAGCACCTGATCACGGTGAAGACCGAGCACAAGGCCGTGCTCGACACCATGCGCGATCTGGAGCGCCAGGGCTTCGAAGTCACCTACATGGACGTCGAGGAAAACGGCCTGCTCGACCTGGAAAAGTTCAAGGCGGCCATCCGTCCCGACACCATCCTGGCCAGCGTGATGTTCGTGAACAACGAAATCGGCGTGGTGCAGGACGTGGTGGCGCTGGGCAATGCCTGCCGCGAGAAGGGCGTGATCTTCCACGTCGACGCAGCGCAGGCCACCGGCAAGCTGGATATCGACGTCACCAAGCTGCCCATCGACCTGATGAGCCTGGCTTCGCACAAGACCTACGGCCCCAAGGGCATCGGCGCCCTGTACGTGCGCCGCAAGCCCCGCGTGCGTCTGGAAGCGCAGATGCACGGCGGCGGCCACGAGCGCGGCATGCGCTCGGGCACGCTGCCCACGCACCAGATCGTGGGCATGGGCGAGGCCTTCCGCCTGGCCAAGATCGAGATGACGCAGGACATCGAAAAGGCCCGCAAGCTGCAAAAGCGCCTGCTGGACGGCCTGAAGGACGTGGAGCAGGTGTTCATCAACGGCGACCTCGAGCACCGCGTGCCGCACAACCTGAACATGAGCTTCAACTACGTCGAAGGCGAGTCGCTCATCATGGGCATCAAGGGCCTGGCCGTTTCCAGCGGCTCCGCCTGCACCTCGGCCAGCCTGGAGCCCAGCTATGTGCTGCGTGCCCTGGGTCGCAGCGACGAGCTCGCCCACAGCAGCCTGCGCATGACCATCGGCCGCTTCACGACCGAGGAAGAGATCGACTACGCGGTCTCGACCATCAAGCACAACGTGGCCAAGCTGCGCGAACTGAGCCCGCTGTGGGAAATGTTCCAGGACGGTGTCGACCTGAACACCATCCAATGGTCGGCGCATTGAGAGACAAGAGACTAGAGACAAAGAGATAGATAGAGGTACCCCATGGCTTATTCATCCAAGGTCATCGACCACTACGAAAATCCGCGCAACGTTGGCTCCTTCGACAAGGGCGACGACACGGTGGGCACCGGCATGGTCGGCGCTCCGGCCTGCGGCGACGTCATGAAGCTGCAGATCAAGGTCAACCCGGAAACCGGCGTGATCGAAGACGCGCGCTTCAAGACCTACGGCTGCGGCTCGGCCATCGCCTCGTCCTCGCTCGTGACCGAATGGGTCAAGGGCAAGACGCTGGACGAAGCGGCTGCGCTCAAGAACGCGCAAATCGCCGAAGAACTGGCCCTGCCGCCTGTGAAGATCCACTGCTCCATCCTGGCGGAAGACGCCATCAAGGCAGCGGTCAGCGACTACAAGCAGAAGCACGGCGCCACGGCACCGGCCGAAGCCGCGCACTGAAGCCATGGCCGTTACGCTCACGGAGGCCGCCGCGCGCCACGTCAACCGATACCTCGGCAAACGAGGCAAGGGCCTGGGCGTGCGCCTGGGCGTCAAGACGACGGGCTGCTCGGGACTGGCCTACAAGCTCGAGTACGTGGACGAGTTGTCGCCCGAAGACGTGGTCTTCGAAGACCACGGCGTGAAGGTGCTGGTGGATCCCAAGAGCCTGGCCTACATCGACGGCACGCAGCTGGACTTCGTGCGCGAGGGCCTGAACGAAGGCTTCAAGTTCAACAACCCGAACGAGCGCGACCGCTGCGGCTGCGGCGAAAGCTTCAGGATCTAGTTCTTACCGGCCATCGCGCCCCACAGCCGCCACACAACCTGCTGGCGGCTTTTTTCTGCTCATGAAGCTCGACGCCACCGATTTCGAACTGTTCGACCTGCCGCCCACCTTTGCGCAGGACCGGGCCGTGCTGGACGCCCGCTGGAAAGACCTCCAGCGCGAGGCGCACCCCGATCGTTTTGCCGCCCAGGGCGCTGTCGCTCAGCGGGTGGCCATGCAGTGGTCGGTCCGCATCAACGAGGCCTACCAGCGGCTGAAGGACCCGGTCAGGCGCGCGAGCTACCTGTGCACGCTCAACGGCGCGCCCATCGACGCCGAGCACAACACGGCGATGCCCGCCGACTTCCTGATGCAGCAGATGGAATGGCGCGAGTCGCTGGACGACGCGCACGATGCCAAGGCGCTCGAGGCGTTGCACGACGAGGTCGACGGTGCGCGCCGCCGTGCCTTGTCCTCGCTGGACTGGCTGATCGACGAGAAAGGCGCATACGCCGAGGCGGCGGCGCAAGTCAGAGCCCTCATGTTCATTGAGCGCTTTGCCAAGGACGTCGAGACAAAGCTCGACCGCTTGGGACAATAACGAAATGGCACTCCTACAGATTTCAGAGCCCGGCCAGGCACCCGATCCGCACCAGCGCCGCATCGCAGTCGGCATCGACCTTGGCACGACGCATTCCCTGGTGGCTTCGGTGCGCAACGGCGTGGCCGAGTGCCTTCCCGACGCGCAGGGCCGCGTGCTGCTGCCCTCGGCCGTGCGCTACCTCGAGGACGAGCGGCGGCAGATCGGCTACGACGCACTCGCTGCCCGTGCCGAGGACCCGGCCAACACCATCACCTCGGTCAAGCGCCTCATGGGCCGCGGCCTGGCGGACATCGGACGGCGCGAATCGCTGCCTTACCGGCTGGCAGGCGAGGGCGGAATGGTCAAGGTGCAGACGCGTGCCGGCGACAAGTCGCCGGTGGAGGTCAGCGCCGAAATTCTCGCAACCTTGCGCTTTCGCGCCGAAGACACCTTCGACGACGAGCTGTACGGCGCCGTCATCACCGTGCCCGCGTACTTCGACGAAGGCCAGCGCCAGGCGACCAAGGATGCGGCGCAACTGGCCGGCATCAACGTCCTGCGCCTCATCAGCGAGCCCACCGCCGCGGCCATCGCCTACGGCCTGGACAACGCGGCCGAAGGCGTCTACGCGGTGTACGACCTGGGCGGCGGCACCTTCGACATCTCCATCCTGCGCCTGACGCAAGGCGTGTTCGAAGTGATCGCCACCGGCGGCGACTCGGCCCTGGGTGGCGACGACTACGACCACGCACTGGCCGACGACGCACTGGCCCGAAGCGGCGCCGCGCTGCAGGGCGATGCCGACAAGGCTGCCTGGATGATCGCGGCCCGCGCGGCCAAGGAAGCGTTGACGCAGTCCGAGTCGACCCGCTTCACTGCCGAGATCGGCGGGCAGGGCGTGTCTGTCGAAGTCACCCGCGAGCAGTTCGAGAAAGCCAGTTCGAGCCTGACCGAGCGGACCCTGGCGGCCGTGCGCAAGGCCTTGCGCGATGCGAAGCTGAAGCCGGACGAACTGCAGGGCGTGGTGCTGGTTGGCGGCGCAACCCGCATGCCGGTGATCCGCCGCGCCGTGGCCGAATACTTTGGCCGTGCGCCCTTCGTGGACCTCAACCCCGACGAGGTGGTGGCCCTAGGCGCCGCCGTGCAAGCCAACCAGCTGGCCGGCAACTCGGGCAGCGGCGACCTGCTGCTGCTGGACGTGATTCCGCTCTCGCTGGGCATCGAAACCATGGGCGGGCTGGTCGAGCGAATCGTGCCGCGCAACCAGACCATTCCCACCGCCATGGCGCAGGACTTCACCACCTACCAGGACGGCCAGACTGCGCTGGCGCTGCACGTGGTGCAGGGCGAGCGCGACCTGGTGCAGGACTGCCGCAGCCTCGCTCGCTTCGAGCTGCGCGGCATTCCACCCATGGCCGCCGGCGCGGCGCGCATCCGCGTCACGTTCACGGTCGATGCCGACGGCCTGTTGAGCGTCAGCGCGAAGGAGCAGGCCAGCGGCGTCGAAGCCAGCGTGAAGGTCAAGCCTTCGTACGGCCTGTCGGACGACCAGATTGCCACCATGCTGCAAGACAGCTTCGCCACCGCGCAGCAGGACATGCAGGCGCGCGCGCTGGTCGAGGCGCGCGTCGACGCCGACCGCATGCTGCTGGCCACGCAAAGTGCGCTGGATGCGGACGGCTCGTTGCTCGACGCCGCGGAGCGCCAGCACATCGATTCGTTGATGGAAGCGCTGCGCCAAGGCAGGAACGCAAGCGATGCCGCCGCCGTGGAGGCCGCCACCAAGGCCTTGGCCGACGGGACCGAAGCTTTTGCCGCACGCCGCATGAACCAGGGCATTGCGCGCGCGCTGGCCGGCCGCACCATCGAATCCATCTGAATCAGAACAACAGCATGCCCACCATCAAGATCCTTCCGCACGCCGAGTACTGCCCCGAAGGCGCAGAAATCAGCGCGCCGGCCGGCACCTCCATCTGCGAGGCGCTGCTGGACAACGACATCCACATCGAGCACGCCTGCGAAATGAGCTGCGCCTGCACCACCTGCCACGTGATCGTGCGCAAGGGCTTCGAGTCGCTCAATGAATCGGACGAAAGCGAAGACGACCTGCTGGACCGTGCCTGGGGCCTGGAGCCCCAGTCGCGCCTGA
>JAFECZ010000166.1 GCA_018241905.1 Pseudomonadota bacterium | reverse complement strand
TGCTGCTGCTGGACGAGCCGGCCGCCGGCCTGCGGCATCTGGAAAAGCGCGCCCTGGCCGAACTGCTCTCGCAACTGCGGGCCGAGGGCCTGGGCATCCTGGTGGTGGAACACGACATGGAATTCGTCATGAACCTGGCCGACCGCATCACCGTGCTGGAGTTCGGCACCGTGATCTCGCACGGCAAGCCGGCCGAAGTGCAGGCCGATCCGAAGGTGCTCGATGCGTACCTGGGCGGTGTGGATGAGCCGCTGGAGGCCGTGGCATGACCGCACCCTTGCTCGAACTGAAGGACTTCTGTGTTTCGTACCGTGCGGTGGAAGCGCTGCACAGCGTCGCGCTCGAAGTGCGCGAAGGCGAGATCGTCACCGTCATCGGCCCCAACGGCGCCGGCAAGACCACGCTGCTGTGCGCGGCCATGGGCCTGCTGCCCTCCAACGGCCAGCTGCTGCTGGGCGGCGAGCGCGTCTCGCGCCCCAGCGTGGAAGCCATGGTGGCGCGCGGCGTGGCCCTGGTGCCCGAGCGGCGCGAACTCTTCGGCGAGATGTCGGTGGAAGACAACCTGCTGCTGGGCGGCTTCTACCGCTGGCGCAAGGGCCAGCGCGACCAGAAGGAGCGCATGGAAGAAGTCTTCCAGATCTTCCCGCGGCTGCGCGAGCGGCATGCGCAACTGGCCTCCACGCTCTCGGGCGGCGAGCGGCAGATGCTGGCCATCGGCCGCGCGCTCATGGCGCGTCCGCGCCTGTTGATGCTCGACGAACCGTCGCTGGGCCTGGCACCGCTGATCGTGCGCGAGGTGCTGCAGGTGGTGTCGTCGCTGCGCAAGCACGGCGTGTCGGTGCTGCTGGTGGAGCAGAACGCCCGCGCCGCGCTGCAGGTGGCCGATCGCGGATACGTGCTGGAGATGGGCCAGGTGGCCCTGAGCGGCGCCGCGCGCGACCTGCTGCATGACCGCCGGATCATCGATACCTACCTGGGCATCGGCAACCAGAAGGCGGCCTGACCCTTTACTTTCCACATTCAGAGATTGCCATGACTTCCACTCTCCAAAGCTACATCGCCGGCCGCTGGATCGGCCAGGAAGCCGCGCAGGAACTGCGCAGCGCCGTCAACGGCCAGGTGGTGGCACGCACGCACGCCGAAGTCATCGACTTCGGCGAAGCCGTGGCCCATGCGCGCGGCAAGGGCCTGCCCGCATTGCTGGCGCTGGACTTCCAGCAGCGCGCCGAACGCCTGAAGGCGTTGGCCAAGTACCTGGCCCAGCACAAGGAAAAGCTCTACGCCGTCTCCAGCCACACCGGTGCCACGCGCGCCGACAGCTGGGTCGACATCGAAGGCGGCGCCGGTACGCTGGCCGCCTATGCCGGCATGGGCAGCAACGAGCTGCCCTCGGGCAACGTGGTGCACGAAGGCCCGGCCATCCCGCTGGGCAAGAAGGGCAGCTTTGCCGGCACGCACATCCTGGTGCCGCGCCAGGGTCTGGCGGTGCACATCAACGCCTTCAACTTCCCGGTGTGGGGCCTGCTGGAAAAGTTCGCGCCCAGCTTCCTGGCCGGCATGCCCTGCATCGGCAAGCCCGCCACCGCCACCAGCTACCTCACGGAAGCGCTGGTGCGCCTGGTCAATGAATCGGGCATCCTGCCCGAGGGGGCGCTGCAGCTGGTGATCGGCGGCACGGGCGACCTGCTCGACAGGCTCGACGGCCGCGACGTGGTCACCTTCACCGGCTCGGCCGACACCGCGGCCAAGCTGCGCGTGCACCCGAACATCGTGCGCCAGTCGATCAGCTTCAACGCCGAAGCCGATTCGCTCAACTGCGCCATCCTCGCACCCGACGTCACGCCCGACGACGAGGAATTCGACCTCTTCGTGAAGGAGGTGGCGCGCGAGATGACGGTGAAGGCCGGCCAGAAGTGCACCGCCATTCGCCGCGCCATCGTGCCGCGCCAGCATGTCGACGCCGTGGCCGAGCGCCTGCGCGCGCGCCTGGCGAAAACGGTGGTGGGCGATCCCGGCCGCGAGGATGTGCGCATGGGCGCCCTGGCCTCGCACACGCAGCGCGCCGACGTGGCCGAGCGCGTGGCCGAGCTGATGAAGGGCGCGGAGCTGGTGTTCAGCGACCGCGATGGCTTCGCGCCGGTGGGCGACGGCGTGGACGAAGGCGCCTTCTTCTCGCCCACGCTGCTGCTCTCGCGCAACCCGCTGACGCACGATGCGGCGCATGACGTGGAAGCCTTCGGCCCCGTCAGCACGCTCATGCCCTACGACGGCATCGACGAAGCCGTGGCCCTGGCCGCACGCGGACGCGGCAGCCTGGTGGGCACGCTGGTCACGCGCGACCCGGCCACCGCCGCCAAGGTGGTGCCGCAGGTGGCGGCGCTGCACGGCCGCTTCCTGGTGCTGGACCGCGAGGCAGCCGGCGAATCGACCGGCCACGGCTCGCCCCTGCCGCAGCTCAAGCACGGCGGCCCCGGCCGCGCCGGCGGCGGGGAGGAACTGGGCGGCGTGCGCGCGGTCAAGCACTACCTGCAGCGCACCGCGGTGCAGGGCTCGCCCAGCATGATCGCGGCCATCACCGGCGAATACATGCGCGGCGCCAAGCTCAACGAAGGCGAGTTGCATCCCTTCCGCAAGCACTTCGAAGACCTGGCCATCGGCGACTCGCTGCTCACGCACCGGCGCACCGTCAGCGAGGCCGACATCGTGGCCTTCGGCGGCATCTCGGGCGACTATTTCTACATGCACTTCGACGAGATCGCGGCCAAGGAGTCGCCCTTCGGCAAGCGCATCGCGCACGGCTACTTCGTGCTGTCGGCCGCGGCGGGCCTGTTCGTGTCGCCCGCGCCGGGGCCGGTGCTGGCCAACTACGGGCTGGACACGCTGCGCTTCGTCAAGCCGGTGGGCATCGGCGACACCATCCGCGCGCGCCTGACCTGCAAGCGCAAGATCGACCGCAACCGCAAGGACGCCAACGGCGTCGGCCAGGGCGTGGTCGCGTGGGACGTGGAAGTGACCAACCAGGATGGCGAGCTGGTGGCCAGCTATGACATCCTCACTCTGGTGGCCAAGCGGGCCTGAGAGCAACCAACACAGGAGCCATTCGCATGATCAAGGTCTCGGTGATCTATCCCAACGACGAAGGCAGCACCTTCGACATGGACTACTACCTGGGCACGCACATCCCGCTGTGCCAGAAGCTCCTGGGCACGGCCCTGCTGAAGGCGGAGGTGGACGAGGGGCTGTCCGGCACCGCGCCCGACAGCCGTGCGCCCTTCGTGGCGGCGGTGCACATGTACTTCGAGTCGACCGCGGCCTTCTACGAAGCCTTCGGGCCGAACGCCAAGGCGATCCGCAGCGACGTGCCCAACTACACCAGCATCAAGCCGATGACCCAGGTGTCCAAGGTGCGCTGAAGTCCCGGCCTGCGCGGGCGCGCGGCGAGCGCGGGCAGGGTCAACGGCAGCGCAGCAGGGACTGCGCGCTGTCTGGTGCAGCCATGGCGGCCACCTGCGGCGCCATGTAGCGCAGCAGCCGCACCGCCAGCGCGCTGGTGTAGCTGTATCGGGCCGCGTACGGCTCCCGGGCGCTGATGGTGACGGTGCCGAAAAAACGCTCGCCCAGTATGAAGACAAAGGTCGCCGAGCGGGTCACCGAGCGCGACGAGATCAGTCGCCCTCCCGGCGCATGCACCTCGAAGCGCTGGTCCCCGGTGCCCGTCTTGCCCGCCACCGGCAGCGGCGCTCCGCCCTTGCCGGGCGCAACGAACGCCCCCTGGATCGACCTGGCCGTGCCATACGCCACGACCTCGAGCATCGAGCGCTGCACCAGCTTTGCCACTTCGGGTGCCAGCAGTTGCTTGCCGGGCGCAGGCTGCAGCGCGAAGCGCGTCGCGTAGGGCGTGCCGGCAGCAAAATCCAGGTGGCGCAGCGTGGCTGTCCGGCTGGCCACCCCGTTGTTCAGGACAATGCCCGCCAGCTCCGCCAGCGCGGAGGGCCGGTCGCCCGAGGCGCCGATGGCCGTGGCATAGGAAGGCGTCAGCGAGTCGAAGGGATAACCAAGCCGCTGCCAGCGCACGGCGATGCGCTGGAACGCGTCCTGCTCCAGCAAGGTGCGGATGCGGTTGTCCTGGCCGTACTTGCTGCGCGACTGGAAAAGCCAGCGATAGACGGCCTGGCGCTGCGCGCTGCTGTCGCGCAGGATCTGCCCCAGCGTGGCATCCGGATGCTGGCCGAGGTACTCCACCATCCACAGTTCCAGCGGATGGATCCGCGACAGGTAGCCCCGGTCGTTGAGATTGAACTTGTCGTACCCGTACTTGCGGTAGAGCGCCGGCAGGTCTTCGCCGGCCAGCTGCCGGGCTGACATCCGCGTGCGCATGATGCGGATGTAGCCGTCCATGTCCAGGTCCGGGCGCGCGCTCAGCAGTGCCACCGACAGGCGCACCGCCGAGGCATGCGGCGTGCTGATGCGCACGCGGGCGAGCAGGGTGGCCAGGCGCTGGTCCGAATCCTTGCCGTGGTAGTGCTGGTAGAAGCCGGTCATGTACGCGCTGCCTTCCTGGTCGGCAAAACGCTCCAGGTAGGCGCGGCGCTCGGGCGAACTCCGGTCTTCGAGGATGTCGCTCATGTCGGGCTTGGCGTCGAACATCTCCTGGCGCACGATGTCGCGCATGATGCGGACGAAAACCAGGTTGACCGAGTGCTGGAAGCCCTCGCGCACGGTCATGATCCGCTCGCCTTCCCAGCGCTCGAAGTTGCTGAAGTTCTGCAGGCCGCCGCCCGTGAAGAAGCTTTCTGCCGGGCTCCCGGAGTACTTGCGCTCGAGCGCCGCTTCCAGCATCGGCGTCAGTCCTCGCTCTGCCGGCGTACGTGCCTTGCCCAGGTAGTCGACTGCCCAGCGGCTGAGCGCGTCCTGCTTGGCCAGTTTCACCTTGGCCAGCTCGGCGCGGCTCATGCCGGCATAGCGCTCGTGCAGTTCGGCAACGATTTCCAGGTAGGTCACCAGCGTGCGCAGCTTGGCCGTGGAGCCCAGGTTGAAGCGGGCGCCGCTGTTGACGTCGAATGGCTGGTCCACGTTGTCGGCCTGCACTCGCACCTCGCTGGCATTGCCCACGCGCTCGAACAAGGTAAAGCTCGCCGTCAGCTTGGATGGATCGTCCTGGTCGCGCAGCATGTTGTGCCCGTACAGGCCCATCTTGCGGGCCTCGCCCTTGTCGCGCATGCGCAGCAGGACATCGGTGACGACGCGCTGGGCCTGGCTGTTGATGGTGCTGTCCGCCGTCAGGTCCAGGCGGTCCATGTCATAGCGGCTGTTGACGCCGGTCATCCGCCCGATGTCCGCGCGCACCCGGTTGACGGCCTTGCTCTCGACGAACGACTGGCGCGTGGGCGGCCCCGGCATTGGCGGTGCCACGGCCTTGTCCAGCGGTTGCTGCAGTGCGGCATCCCGCAACTGCGGCGTGATGATGCCGCTGGCGGCCAACAGGCGCAGGTAGCTGCCGGTCAGCGCCTCCAGGTTGGAGTCATCCCGGCGCAGGAGGTAGGACGGCCGGCGCTGCGCAATGACCAGCGACAGCGCGCGCTTGAAGACCTGCGCCTCCCGATGGCTTGGCGCACTCGGGTCCAGCTGCGTCATCAGGCGGTTGAACTCGCCGAAATCCTGGCCGTACCAGACCCACAGCGCATCGCCGATGCCGTTGATCTCGCCGAAGCCCACGCGCGCGGACAACGGCACCGTGTTGAGGTAATCGACCACGATGCGCTCGCGGGCGCGCTGCGTGTCCGGACCATCCATGTAGGCCCGCAGCGAGGCCGACGCCATCTGCCGGAACTTCTCCCCGATCGATGACGTGCGGCCATCCGGCGAGTGCCTGTATTTCTCGATCTGCGTGGCCAGCGTGCTGCCGCCGGGCGTCTCGTGCGAGCTGTCGACCAGGCGGATCGCCTGATCCATCACGGCATGCGACAGGCGCGTCCAGTCCAGCGCCGGATTCATGCTGGGGCGGCTCGGGTCGAGCAGCCCCTGGTTCTCCACGTACAGCAGCGTGTCGACCAGCAGCGGCGGCACCGCGGCAAAGTCTTCGTACTGCCGCTGGGGATAGCGCTCGAGCGCCAGTGTCAGCGCGTTGCAGTCGCGCAGCATCAGGCCGGCCTGGTCTTTTTCGCGGTACGCCGGGCCGATGCCCAGGTCCATCAGGCGGACCATTTCTGGCGACATGCGTGCCTGCTCGGTCACCACGTAGTCGCGCTGCGTCAGCCGGTCGATGACCAGCGGCAGGCGGCCGTAGCCCATTCGCGCGTCATAGGGGCCGGAGTGCGGGAAGCGGATGCTGTCACTGGCGCCAGGCAGCACATCGAACCCGAGCTGCGCATTGCGCTGAACCAGCCATTGCGCCTGCCACTGCGAGGTGCGTACTTCGTTGGCCGCGAGGCGATAGGCAAAGTATCCCCCTGCGCAGAGAGCGACCGCCAAGCCACCGAAAATCCAGCGACGCCGCGACACGTTTCGCCCATCCGGTTCTGCCAGCGCCCGCCGGCGTTGCGAAGATGCCGCCGGTTCCAAGCGCAAGCGTTGTGGACACGCCTTCGCGTGTACCACCTAAGTCCTATTGTAGTGAGACAAGCCCGTGGGAGCCGAGCGACGGGGCGCGAGAAAGCAGGTTCTTCGGACCGGCGATCCCATTCGAGAAATACCAGGGTGATCCGGCACTTTCTCGCTCAATCGAAAGTGAACATCCTGCCCAGAATGAAAGACGGGCGGGCAACTCCGTGCTGCCGCGGCGGGATGCGCAGAGCGGCTATTGGAAGGAACACGATGAAAAACATGAAAATTGGAGCGCGACTCGGATTGGGTTTCGCGGTTGTATTGCTATTGATGGCGAGCCTGGCGTATGTGGGATACGCACGCATGCATTCAAACAACCGCTATTTCGAGGAACTCGTGCAGGACCACAACGTAAAGACTGCGCTGAGCAACGAGATGGAGAGGCAAATCGCCAACATTGCAAGGGCAAGTCGCGATCTGGCGCTCACGAACGACACGGACATCCGGAAGAGTCTGATTCAAGGCATCGAAGATGCGCGGCGGCAATACAACGAGGCCCGCGACAGGCTTCAAGGCATGCTGGCGACGGATGACGCAAGAAAGGTCATGGACGGCATTGTCAAGGCGCAGGGCGAGGCGAGACCCGCGGTCAGCAAGGCAATCGAATTGGGAGTTGCCGGCAAGAACGCAGAGGCCGCGGAGGTCATCGTCAAGGAGGCCACCGCCCCGCAGTTGCGGCAGCTTCAGGCAATTCATGCCATGGTCGAGCTGCAGGAGCGGCAGAGCAAGGAAATGCTGGAGAAGGCCGGCGCGGACTATGTCTCCGGCGTCACGCTTGTATTTGCATTGACAGGCGCTGCATTGATCTTGTCCGTTGCAATGGCCTTCCTGATTACGCGCTCCCTGACGCGGCAACTCGGCGGCGAGCCGGACTACGCGGCCAACGTGGCGCACGAGATCGCGGCCGGCAACCTGACTGTCGGGGTCCATCTCCGGCCCGGCGACAAGAGCAGCATGCTCGTGGCGATGAAGGAGATGCGCGATGGCCTGGCCAGGATCGTCGGCGAAGTGCGCAACGGCACCGAATCCATTGCCTCCGCATCCAAGCAGATTGCCAGCGGAAACCTCGATCTGTCCGCGCGCACCGAAGAGCAGGCCAGCTCATTGGAGGAAACGGCAGCCTCGATGGAGGAGCTGACATCCACCGTCAAGCACAACGCGGACAACGCACGCCAGGCCAATGACCTGGCCGCGACGGCGTCCAGCGTCGCGAGCAAGGGCGGTCTGGTTGTGTCCCAGGTGGTCGAGACGATGGGGGCGATCAACGGCTCCTCGAAGAAGATCGTGGACATCATCAGCGTGATCGACGGCATCGCCTTCCAGACCAACATCCTCGCCTTGAATGCGGCCGTGGAGGCTGCGCGCGCCGGCGAACAGGGCCGGGGCTTTGCGGTGGTGGCATCCGAAGTGCGCAGTTTGGCGCAGCGCTCGGCAGGTGCTGCAAAGGAAATCAAGGCGCTGATCGGCGACTCGGTGGAGAAGGTCGACGCAGGCAGCAGGCTGGTGAACCAGGCTGGCGAAGCAATGGAAGAGATCGTCGCGAGCATTCGGCGCGTGACCGACATCATGGGCGACATCAGCGCCGCGAGCCAGGAGCAGACCGCGGGCATCGAGCAGATCAACCGGGCGGTCACGGAGATGGACAGCGTCACGCAGCAGAATGCAGCGCTGGTGGAAGAGGCATCGGCCGCGGCGCAGGCGATGGAGGATCAAGCCGCCAAGCTGACGCAGACGGTCAGTGCGTTCAAGCTCGACGGCATGTCGACCGGCGGGCACGCTGCAAAGCCGGAAGCGGTCCAGCCGCTGCGGCCTGTCCCGGCACCGGAGTCTGCGAAAAAGGCTCGGGAGACCAAGGCGCTGGCGGCACCCGCACCCGCATTGCGCGTCGCTGCCAAAGCGTCTGCCGGCAATGACTGGGAAGCGTTCTGACTCGAAAGGAGTGGTCATGGCCATCGCAATTGAGCAGGGCGGCAAGCCGGGTGCTTCCATGCACGCGCACGAATATCTCGCGTTCCGCCTGGGCAATGAGGAGTACGGCATCGACATCCGCAAGGTGCAGGAGCTGCGCGGCTACGACGCCGTGACCGGGATCGCCAACACCCCTGATTTCATCAAGGGCGTGGTCAACCTGCGCGGCATCATCGTGCCCATAGTCGACATGCGCATCAAGTTCAACTTGAGCACGCCTACCTACGACCAGTTCACCGTAGTGGTCGTGCTGAACATCGGTGCACGGGTGATCGGCATGGTGGTTGACAGCGTGTCGGACGTGATCAACCTGGACGCGGGGCAAGTCAAGCCAGCGCCGGAGTTTGGCAGCGCGGTGCAGACCGAATACCTGATCGGCCTGGGCACGTTGGACGAACGCATGATCATCCTGGTCGACATCGACCGGCTGATGTCCTCGAGCGACATGGGCTTGATCAACGCGTTGGCGCAATAGGCCTGCCCAGAATGAAAAGCGGACGCGCAGCTCCGTGCTGCCCGTCCTTCACGGCCGCTCCGGCCTGCGTCGGGCCTGGGGCTTGCTCAACTCTGTTTCCGGGAAAAGAAGAATGAACTGGCTGACGAGAATGAAGGTGAAAACCAAGCTCATCGGGGGCTTCCTGATCGTGGCGGCCATTGGCGCCGTGATCGGGATTCAGGGCATCCTCAAGGCGAGCGAGATCAACGATCTCGCGACCACCATGTTCAAGCGCGACATGGTCGGCATGCGCCACGCCGCGCAGGCCAACCTGCACCTGATCGCCGTGGGCCGCGGCGTGCGCTCGGCGGTGCTAACCGACAGCGCCGACGACCGGAACCGCCAGCTGCAGATCGTGGACGAACACCTGGCGGCGATGCACAAGGAACTGGATGCCTCCGCGCAGCGCTTCGACACCGAGCAGGGCCGCGCCATGGTGGCGCAGGCGCGCGAGTCGGCGCTGGCCTACGAGGCCGGCATCAAGGGCGTGATCGAGGCCCTGCGCAACGAGCCGCCGGGCGAGGCCCGCGAATCGGTGCGGCGGCTCTTCGGCAAGGTGCGCGGCCTGGGCGACGTGGCCGACGAACAGATGACCCGGATGATGGACCGCAAGAAAAGCGATGCCGATGCGCTGAACGACCGCACGGACCAGATCTATGCCCACATCAACATGCTGCTGATCGTGCTGACCTGCGGCGGCGTGCTGGTGGGCATTGCCATCGGCCTGCTCATCTCCCGCAACCTCACGCGTCAGCTGGGCGGCGAACCCACCGATGCCGTCTTCATCGCGCAGCGCATCGCCAGCGGGGACCTCAGCGTGTCCGTCGAGACGCGCAGCAACGACCGCGACAGCCTGATGTTCGCGATCCGGACCATGCGCGACAGCCTGTCGCGCGTGGTCTCGCAGGTTCGCGTGGGCTCCGACGCGGTGGCCACGGCCACCGACCAGATCGCCTCGGGCAACCAGGACCTGTC
>JAFECZ010000165.1 GCA_018241905.1 Pseudomonadota bacterium | reverse complement strand
TTGGTGATCTCGGAGCTGTAGTGGGGGCGACGGAAGAGAGAGAACATGGGTTGAAGTACCTTTGGCTGCCCGCGATTTTACTGGTGAGCGGACGGTCCGGCGGCCCCGGCCAGTTCGGCCGCGAATCCCGAGCGCTCGATCAGGCCCTGCGGCTGCGGCTGCAGCGAGTCCAGCCGGAGCTGCCCGCCGCGCGCCAGCACCGCCCGGTGCAACTGGCGCAGGGCGTCCAGGCCGGTGGTGTCGAGCTGGATCATGTGCATGGCGTCCAGCACCACCGTCAGGCCGCGCGGTGCGCGTTCCACCGCCTGGATGGCCGCGTCCAGCTTGTTGGCCGCACCGAAGAAGAAGGCGCCGTAGAGGCGGTAGGTGAGCACCGGCGGCTCCAGCGACACCAGTTCCACCCGAAACAGCGTGTTCATGCGCCGGATGAACAGCACGCAGGCCAGCACGATGCCCGCCTGCACCGCCACCGTGAGGTCGAACACCACCGTGAGGAAGAAGGTGCCCAGCATCAGCAGCCGGTAGTGGTTGCTGAAGCGCAGCAGCATGTAGGGCGCGAACTCGCGCCACTCGCCCATGTTCCAGGCCACGAAGATCAGGATGCCGGCCAGCACCGACAGCGGCACCAGCCGCGCCAGCGGCGCCGCCAGCAGCACCACGGCCATCAGCGTGATCGAGTGGACGATGCCGGCAATCGGCGAGGTCGCCCCCGCCCGGATGTTGGTGACCGTGCGGGCAATGGTGCCGGTGGCCGGCATGCCGCCGAAGAAGGGCGCGACCAGGTTGGCCGCCCCCTGGGCCATCAGCTCCTGGTTCGGGTCGTGGCGCGGCAGCCCGCTGACCTGGTCCGACACCCGGGCGCACAGCAGCGATTCGATGGCCCCGAGGATGGCGATGGTGAGCGTGGGCGACACCAGCTGCTTGACCGTTTCCCAGCTGAACTCGGGCAGCGCAAAAGCCGGCAGCCCTTGCGGAATGCCGCCGAAGCGGGTGCCGATGGTCTCCACCGGCAGCTTCAGGGCCCAGGCCACGGCCGTGAGGCTGACCAGGGCCACGATGGGGCCCGGTACGCGCGAGGCCATCTTCACCGGCCGCAGCTCGGTGACGCGGCCGAACATCAGGTGCACCGCGTAGCCGAAGCGCGACTTGTCGTGCAGCAGCAGCGGCCAGATGAACAGGCCCGCCACGCAGGTCGCACCCAGCGCGAAGGCGTAGGGATTGAAGCTGTCCCGGTGCTCCCAGAGCGTGGCCATCTGCGAGAACATGTCGGCCGGCATCTTCTCGACGGACAGGCCCAGCAGGTCGCGCAGTTGCGACAGCAGGATCAGCGTGGCGATGCCGTTGGTGAAGCCCACCACGATGGACACCGGCACGTAGCGCACCAACGTGCCCAGCCGGAACAGCCCCAGCAGAAACAGCACCACCCCCGCGCACGCGGTTGCGATCAGCAGGTTGGCCACGCCATAGCGCTCCACGATGCCGTAGACGATGACGATGAAGGCGCCGGCGGGCCCGCCGATCTGCACCGCCGAGCCGCCCAGCGCGGCAATGAGAAAGCCGGCAATGATGGCCGTCCAGATGCCGGCCTGGGGCGTCAGCCCCGAGGCGATGGCGAAGGCCATGGCCAGCGGCAGCGCCACGATGCCGACGGTGGCGCCGGCGCCCAGGTCTTTTAGAAAGCGTGCACGGTCATAACCGCGCAGCGCATCGAGCAGGCGCGGTCTGAAGCTGAAGTTCAGGGGCAAGTGAGTCTCCGGAAGTCGAACGGATCGCAAGGGAATCGGTTCGCAGCTCCGGGGGACCGCAGTGCAGCAGCCGCGCCATGAAGCGCCGGCGGCGCGACATCGTCAGGAAGACAGGCAAGGCGGGCATGGCGCCAGTGTAGGCCGTTCGCGCCGTGCCGGCGCCTGGGCGCCTGCCCTGATTTCGGCTGCCTGGCTCTACGTCTTCTGGCTGTAGTGCCTTCCTACTCATATGCGGCTGCGTGACATTGCGTTGCGTTCTGGTTCCAAGATATACACGAGTAACTGGTGATAACAAATTCACACTTCACCAGAAAACTGTCCGGAAACCGGGAGGATCCTGATGCACATCTTGCTAGTTGCGAGTTCGTTCAACAGCCTGACCCAGCGCGTCTTTGCCGAGCTGGGCGATCAGGGTTACACGGTGGGGGTCGAGCTGGCCCTGGGTGACGACGATGCGCTGCGCGCCGCCGTCGCCCGGCACGCGCCGCAGCTCATCGTGGCGCCGATGCTGACCACCGCCATCCCCGAGGATGTCTGGCGATCTCACACCTGCCTGATCGTGCATCCGGGGCCGCCGGGCGACCGCGGCCCCTCGTCGCTGGACTGGGCCGTGCAGCAGGGCGCACCGGAGTGGGGCGTGACCGTGCTCGAAGCGGTGGCCGAGATGGACGCCGGGGATGTCTGGGCTGCCGGCCCGTTCGTGGTGTCCGAAGTGGGCAAGAGCGAGCTGTACCGCGGCGAGACGGCCGACGCCGCCGTTGCCGCCGTGATGCAGGCCGTCAAGCGCTTTGCCGCCGGCAAGTACAGCCCCAGGCGCCAGCGGGCGGCCGACCTGGCCGCCGGCTGGCGCTGCTTCATGCGCCAGCCGGAGCGCGGCATCGACTGGCGGCGCGACAGCACCGAACAGGTGCTGCGCCGCCTGCGCGCCGCCGACTCGCAGCCCGGCGTGCAGGACGAACTCTTGGGGCGGCGCTGGTATTTGCACGGCGGCCACTTCGAAGACGAACTGCGCGGCGCCCCCGGCGAGCTGATCGCCACGCGCGACGGCGCCATCTGCCGCGCCACCGTCGACGGCGCGGTATGGATCCCGCAGCTGCGCCCGGTGGCCGCGCCGGGCGAGGCGCCCGGCTTCAAGCGCGCGGCGGTCGACGCACTGGCCGCCGCGCTGGGCGCACGCATGCCGGCGCTGCCCGAGGTGCCGGTGCCGCTCGAGCTGCCGGAGGGCCGCCGCACCTGGAGCGAGATCCGCTACCGCGAGCTGGGCGAGGCCGGCATGCTCTCGTTCTCCTATGCGGGCGGCGCCATGAGCACGGCGCAGTGCCGCCGCCTGCTTGCCGCCTGGAAATGGGCCTGCACCCGGCCCACGCGCGTGCTGGTACTGGGCGGGGCGCGCGGCTTCTTCTCCAACGGCATCCATCTCAACGCCATCGAAGCAGCGGCCGACCCGGCGGCGGAGTCGTGGGCGAACATCAATGCCATGAACGACGTGGTGCGCGCCGTGCTGGAGACCACCGACCGCTGGGTGGTCTCGGCCCTGGGCGGAAACGCGGCCGCCGGCGGCGCCATGCTGGCGCTGGCAGGCGACGAGGTCTGGTGCCGCGAAGGCGTGGTGCTCAATCCGCACTACCGCCTCATGGGCCTGCACGGCTCGGAATACTGGACTTACACGCTGCCGCGCCGCGTGGGGGTGGACGTGGCGCTGCAACTCACGGTCGACGCCTTGCCGGTGAGCGCGCGTCGCGCCTGCCGCCTGGGCCTGGCCGACCGGCTGCTGCAAGTGCCGCCCGAGGAGTTCGGCGATACCGTGCTGCGCCTGGCGGCCGAACTCGCGGGCGCTCGCGAACTGGGCCGGCGCATCACGCACAAGCAGGTGGTCCGTGCGCGCGACGAGGCCGCCAAGCCGCTGCAGCAGTACCGCGACGAGGAACTGTCGGAGATGCACCGCAATTTCTACGAGCCCGGCGAGCCCTACCACGAGCTGCGCGCCGACTTCGTGCACAAGCGCAAGCCCGCGGGCACGCCCGAGCACCTGGCCGAGCTGGGCCTGAACGGCCACGAGGCCGCGCGCCCCGCACGCCCGCACAAGGGGGCGGGACGAGCGCTGGAAAGCGATGGCTTGTCGGACCTGATCCCGCTGTCGGACCTCGCACCGCTGACCGACCGCTTGATGCAGTAGCAACCCCTGCCGGGGGCTTCAGTAATGCGGCGGTAGCTCGTCGCGCAGGTTGCGCGTGGCCGGGTCTTGCGCCGAGCGGCTGCCTTGCTCGCGCAACTGCGCGACCTGCTGGATCAGGCTGTCGATCTGCTGCTGCTGGCGGTAGATCGTCATGTTGAGCTGCTCGAGCAGGTCGTCGGCGTAGCTGGCCTTGATCTCCAGCTCGGTCAGGCGCGCAGCCACGTCTTCCGGCATGCCCTGGGTCATGGCCGGCTCGCGGGTTCGGGGGAGGATGGGGCGGGGGAGGCAGGAAGCGCCGCATCGGCGGCGGCGCCCACCGCCTTGCCGGCGATCTTGGCAGTGCCGATGGCGGCATCGGCCGCCAGGCCGACGGCACCGGCCCCGACGCTCACGGCCGTGCTGGCAACGCTGACAGTGGCGCTGGCCACGCTGACGGCGGCGCAGCCCGAAAGGGCCAGGCCCGCCGAACCCAGTGCGGCAGCCGCCATCACGCGGCGAAGATGAGCGGATTGCGCAGCGAACACCATGGGCTCAGCGCACCCGCATGCCGGGCGTGGCGCCGGGCCAGGGTTCCAGCACGTGGATGCCCGGCTGCGCCTTCTCGTCGGCGTGGCTGGCGGCCAGCACCATGCCTTCGGACACGCCGAACTTCATCTTGCGCGGCGCCAGGTTGGCCACCATCACGGTGAGCTTGCCCACGAGCTGTTCCGGCTGGTAGGCGCTGGCAATTCCGGAGAACACGTTGCGGGTCTTGCCTTCGCCCACGTCCAGCGTCAGGCGCAGCAGCTTGGTCGAGCCCTCGACCTTTTCGCAAGTCACGATCTTGGCAATGCGCAGGTCGATCTTGGTGAAGTCGTCGATGCCGATGGTCTCCGCCAGCGGCTCGCCGCCGGGGGCCGCGGCCTCGGGCTTTGCCTCGGCTTCGGGGGGCGGCGGCTCCAGCAGCTGGTCGAGCAGCTTGGGGTCCACGCGCTGCATCAGGTGCTTGTAGTCGGCAATGGCGTGGCCCGCACCCAGCAGGCGGCCGGCGTCGGCCCAGCCCAGCGCATCGCAGCCCAGGAAGGCCTCGACCTGCGTGGCCAGCGCGGGCAGCACCGGCTTGAGGTAGATCGTGAGCAGGCGGAAGGCTTCGATGCAGGTGCTGCACACGTCCTGCAGGCGCTCCACCTGGTCGGGCTTCTTGGCCAGTTCCCAGGGCTTGTTCTGGTCGACGTATTCGTTGACCTTGTCGGCCAGCTGCATCACGTCGCGCAGGGCGCGTGCGAAGTCGCGGCCGTCGTACAGCTGGGCGATGGTCCTGGCCTCGCCCTGCAGTGCGGCCAGCAGCGCGCCGCCGTCGGCGCTGGGCGTGCCCAGCTTGCCGTCGAAGCGCTTGGCGATGAAGCCCGCCGCGCGGCTGGCGATGTTGATGAACTTGCCCACCAGGTCGGAGTTGACGCGGGCGATGAAGTCCTCGGGGTTGAAGTCGATGTCTTCGTTGCGTCCGTTGAGCTTGGCCGCCAGGTAGTAGCGCAGGTGCTCGGGGTTCAGGCCCACGCTCAGGTACTTGAGCGGGTCGATGCCGGTGCCGCGGCTCTTGCTCATCTTCTCGTTGTTCACCGTGAGGTGGCCGTGCACGTAGATGGCGTCGGGCGCCTTGCGGCCCGAGAAGTGCAGCATCGCCGGCCAGAACAGGGTGTGGAAGGTGATGATGTCCTTGCCGATGAAGTGCACCTGCTCCAGGTCGGGCTGGGCCATGTACTCGGTGTAGGAGATGCCTTCGCCGGCGGCCTCGACGCAGGTCTTGTCCAGCAGGTTCTTGAGCGACGCCAGGTAGCCCACCGGGGCGTCCAGCCACACGTAGAAGTACTTGCCCGGCGCGTCGGGAATCTCGATACCGAAGTAGGGCGCGTCGCGGCTGATGTCCCAGTCGCCCAGGCCGCCGGTTCCGTCTTCCTTCTTGTAGAGCCACTCGCGGATCTTGTTCTGCACCTCGGGCTGCACATGGCCGGCGGCCACGGTCCAGTCCTTCAGGTAGGCCTCGCAGCGCGGGTCGGACAGCTTGAAGAAGAAATGGTCGGAGCTGCGCAGTTCCGGCTTGGCACCCGAGAGGGCCGAGTAGGGGTTGATCAGCTCGGTGGGCGCGTACACGGCGCCGCACACCTCGCAGTTGTCGCCGTACTGGTCCTTGGCGTGGCAGTTGGGGCACTCGCCCTTGATGAAGCGGTCGGCCAGGAACATGCCCTTTTCGGGGTCGTAGAACTGCTCGACCGCGCGCGTCTCGATCAACCCGGCCTTTTTCAGGTCGAGGTAGATCTGGCGTGCCAGCTCGTGGTTTTCCGGCGCGTCGGTGGAGTGCCAGTTGTCGAAGGCGATGTGAAAGCCGTCGAGATAGGGCTTGCGGCCCGCGGCGATGTCGGCCACGAACTGCTGCGGCGTCACGCCCGCCTTGTCGGCGGCAATGGTGATGGCCGCGCCGTGGGCGTCGTCGGCGCACACGAAGTTCACCTCGGCGCCCTGCATTCGCTGGAACCGCACCCAGATGTCGGCCTGGATGTACTCCATGATGTGGCCGATGTGGAACTTGCCGTTGGCGTAGGGCAGGGCGGTGGTGACGAAGAGTTTGCGCTGGGTCATCGAGCGGGCGCTTTTCGGTTGAGTGATGAGGGCTTCAGGGGTAGGAGGCGCCGGCCCGCCCAGCGGCGCGGCCCGGCCTCCAGGCGGGGGGAGCGGTATTTTAGTTGGCGGGCTATAGTCGCCTGGAACCAGGGCCCACTCGTGATCTACCAACACGACATCGACCTCGCGCGCACCACCGATGCGCTGGCCATTGCCGAGCTCTCGCGCGATGCCATCGAGTACGGCCTGGCCTGGCGCTGGACCACCCGGCGCGTCATGCGCAGCATCCACGACCCGGACACCAATGTCGTGGTGGCGCGCCAGGGCATCGGCGTGACCGGCTTCGGGATCATGCAGTATGGCCAGGAAGAAGCGCACCTGGCCTTGCTGGCGGTGCGCGGGGCCCAGCGCCGGCATGGCCTGGGTTCGGCCCTGCTGGCCTGGCTGGAGGCCACGGCCCGGGTGGCCGGCTGCAAGCTGGTGCGGCTCGAGGTGCGCGTGACCAACCCCGGCGCCATGGCCTTCTACCAGCGCCACGGCTTCGAGGAATCGGGCGTTGCGGTCGGCTACTACGAGGGCGTGGAAGACGCGGTGCGCATGCTCAAGCGGCTGTCGGCGGCCGGCGAGGCTTCTTCCTGAGGCCAGCCGAAGAAGGCGCACACCTCGGCGCGCTTGGCCAGGGTGTCGGTCCGGCCCAGGTTGATCAGCTCCTCGGTGAACGGCGTCTCGAACAGCAGGTAGCTGGCAAAGGCCGCGGCCTTGAGCTGCGTCACGCTGTTGGGCTGCAGGCCCACGAACAGCCGCTGCACCGGGCGGGGCAGGGCGTCCACATGGCGGGCGGCAATCGCGTCGATGCGCTGCGAGGGCGAGATCAACAGCAGCTCCAGCGGCCGCAACCCGCTGGCCGCGCGTGCCTCCGGCGGAATGAGCGACAGCGTATGGTTCACGCGCCGCAGGCGCTCCACGTCCACCCCCAGCGCATCGAGAAAGATGCTGGACATCACGTGCCCCGCGATTTGCGCCGCCGACGGGTGGCCGGTGAGCGTGTTGGGCGGCAGCTGCGCCTCGTCGTGCGGCTCGTTCATGCGTCCCGCGCCAATGGCCAGGATGCGCTGCGCCCCCAGGTGGATGGCCGGCGCCAGCGGGGTCGACTGGCGCATCGAGCCATCGCCGAAATATTCGGTGCGCCCGCGAATGTCCAGCGCCACCGCGGGAAAGATGAACGGAATGGCCGCCGACGCCAGCAGGTGTGCATGGCCGATGCGGCCGTGCTCCGACAGCCGCTGCGTGCGCACCCAGGTCTGCGTGGTGACGGCACTGTCGAAGAAGCACACGTGCTCGCCCGAGCTGTAGCTCGATGCCGTGATCGCCAGCGCCTGCAGGTGGCCCGAGCGCAGCAGGCCGGGCAGGCGCTCCAGCGGCACCGTGCGCTGCAGCAGTTCGGTCAGCGGCGTGTTGTCCAGCAGCGAGCGAGGCTTGATTCTCAGCAGCCGGGCCAGCAACTGCCCCATGCCCAGCAGCAGGCGCCAGCGCGCCGCGCTGTTTAGCATGGCCAGCGAATCGACGCGGTAGACCTGCTCGGCGTGGAAGTTGCGCCAGGTCTCGGCCAGGCGCCGAACCGTGGTGGTGAAGTCGTCCGAACCGCAGGCCAGCGCCGCCGCGTTGATGGCGCCGGCCGAGGTGCCGGTGATGATCCCGAAGGGGCTGCTTCGGGGTGATTCCTGCGGTGCGTGGATGCGGCGCAGCTCCGAAATGGCCTCCAGTACACCCACCTGGTAGGCCGCGCGGGCACCGCCGCCCGTCAGCACCAGGCCGGTCGGGGGGCGGGTGGGCGCGTCCACGGATCGGTGCCTTTCTCTTCTCTCTACAGCATGCGCTGCATCACGTTGTCGCGCCTGCGCGCCCAGTGCCACAGGGCTGCCGCGATGTGCAGGCCGATGACCGCGTAGAACACCGTGCCGATCTGCTCGTGCACGCCCTCGATGGCCTTGGACAGCGCCCGGTCGGCCATGATCGACGGCACGGCCCGGTCGGTGAACGGCACGCCGATGCCGTGGCCCGACACCAGGCGGGTGGCGATGCCCAGCAGCGGCTGCACCACCAGGAAGATGAACAGCGCCAGGTGCATGGCGCCGGCAGACAGCCGCGCGGCGGCGCCGGGCGGCGGCTCGATCGGCGGCGCACCCTCGCGCAGTCGCCGCGCAATGCGCGGCAGCGTGATCGCCAGCACCGCGATGCCCAGCCAGTAGTGCAGCTGCACCACCGTGAGCCGGGCAAACGACCCGCGCTGGAGAAAGCCGTGCGACTCGATGCTGGCGTAGGTCAGGACCATCAAGGCGGCGGTCCACCAGTGGGCACTGCGCTGCGGGCGGCTGTAGCGTTGCAGGGGCGGTGTGCTGGGGGACGTCGTCATGGTGTCGGGGCGCGGGTGCAAGAGAGATTGGCAGGAGACGGGGGTTGCCCGATTCTGCCCGACGGTGCGCAACGGGTTGCGGCCCGGACGCACGGGCGCGGCGCTGGCCGAAGATGACCCGCGTCGCCGGCGGTGCATTGCAGCGCCGCCGGCGGCCGCCTGGTCGTTCAGGCCCTAGACTAGCTGCCATCCCATTCCAGTTTCCCGGACCCACCATGGCAGCTACAAAGGAAGCGCTCGCCGAAGCGCTCAAATCCGTCCTCGACCCCAACACCGGCAAGGACTTCGTCAGCACCCGCGCGCTGAAGAACGTGCAGATCAGCGAAGGCGACGTGTCCTTCGACATCGAACTGGGCTACCCGGCCAAGAGCCAGGCCGCCGAGCTGCGCAAGGCGCTGGTGGCCGCCGCCAAGACGGTGCAGGGTGTCGACAACGTCTCGGTCAACATCGCGACCAAGGTGATCTCGCATGCGGTGCAGCGCGGCGTGCAGCTCATGCCGAACGTGAAGAACATCATCGCCGTGGCCTCGGGCAAGGGCGGGGTGGGCAAGAGCACCACCGCGGCCAACCTGGCGCTGGCGCTGGCGGCCGAGGGTGCTTCCGTGGGCCTGCTGGATGCCGACATCTACGGCCCGAGCCAACCCATGATGCTGGGCATCAGCCGCCGACCCGAGAGCGAAGACGGCAAGACCATGGAGCCGCTGGAGAACCACGGCGTGCAGGTCATGTCCATCGGCTTCCTGGTCGACCAGGACGAAGCCATGATCTGGCGCGGCCCCATGGCCACCCAGGCGCTGGAGCAACTGTTACGCCAGACCAACTGGAAAGACCTGGACTACCTCATCGTCGACATGCCCCCGGGCACCGGCGACATCCAGCTCACGCTGAGCCAGCGCGTGCCCATGACCGGCGCCGTGATCGTCACCACGCCGCAGGACATTGCCCTGCTGGACGCACGCAAGGGCATCAAGATGTTCGAGAAGGTGGGCGTGCCCATCCTGGGCATCGTGGAGAACATGGCGGTGCACGTGTGCTCCAACTGCGGCCACGTGGAGCACATCTTCGGCGCCGATGGCGGCAAGAAGATGGCCGAGAAGAGCGGCATGGCCTACC